>NZ_NFKB01000021.1:0-54297 GCF_002160175.1 Faecalibacterium sp. An192 | reverse complement strand
TGACAACTTTATCAGCCGTCCGGACTGGATACAGCGCCATGACCCCGCAGAAATGCGGGCGAGCCTGACAACGCCGCTGCAAAACAGGGGCAGGAACTTAATTCGGATGTGAACGGCGACCCCACCAAACAGGAGACACTGTGCACTCCCTACTTTGACCGATTGGAGACCGTTTTGAAATGGAAATTTTCAAACTTCTGGGAAAAGTAAAAAGCAAGTATCGACCCGTGGCCACAATTTCACAAATTGAAATTGATGCCGCACGCTCCGGTCGTACTTGTTGGGGAGTGCCTTCCCCAAACCCTGCTCATTTCGCGCTCTGCGCGTTCTTCGGCTGCGCCGCACCATACATAGCTCCAAAGAGGAGCTAGTCAAACAGCAAGGAGGTACAATGACCAAGACCAACACTCGTTCGACTAGCCACAAACCCCAGCACAGCGGATCGCCGAGGAAAACGCAGCTCATCAAGTTCAGAGTCACCCCAGAAGAAAAGCGGGACCTGGAAATCATGTGTGAGATTCTTCACGTCAACATGTCCACCCTGCTTCGCCGCTGCTTACGCACCAAACCCATCAAGCAAACCATTGTTGTCACCGGCGGCGGAGAGGATGCACTGAGCATCCTCTCTGACCTGCTGGGACAATGCGGTAAGATCGGCAGCAATCTGAATCAGCTTGCCCGCCACTTCAACAGCGGCGGCAAAGATTCAGAAGAAATTCGGGCACAGCTTTTGACCGAATTGTCTGCGCTCACACTCTTTCGGCTGAACGCCGAGAAAAAGATGGGAGAACTGTATGGCAACCATCAAGCATACAAGCTCGAAGAACTCCGATCTTACGGCACCTGAACACTATCTGACCTTTCAGCACAACGAGTACACCGGTCTTCCAATTCTGGATGAGAACGGCCGGCCCAAGCTGCGGGAGGAGTACTTACTGGACACCCTGGAATGCGGCGGGCAGTCCTTTGCTATGGCCTGCCTGCTGGCAAACCGGAAGTACGGAAAGAACTTCTCTCCTGACGATGTGAAAACCCACCAATATATCATCAGCTTCGACCCGCGGGACGCTGCGGATAACGGACTAACCCTGGAAAAGGCCCAGGCTCTTGGCCTGCAATTCTGCAAGGAAAACTTTCCGGGTCATCCTGCTATTGTCTGCGCCCACCCTGACGGGCACAACGGAGCTGGGAATATCCATGTTCACATTGTCATCGGCAGCGTCCGAATACGGACCATCCCGAGGCAGCCCTATATGGAAAAGCCCTGTGACTGGCAGGAGGGCATGAAGCATCGCTGTATAGCCGCGATGCTCCGGCACCTGCGGGTCGAGACCATGGAGCTGTGCCAGAAAGCCGGCCTCTACCAGATCGACCTGCTGAACGGCACCGGCGAACGGATTACTGAAAAGGAATACTGGGCGCAGCGGCGCGGCCAGCGCCGCCTCGACCACGCCAACCAGAAGGCAGCCGCTTCCGGTCAGCCCATCCGGCAAACCAAATATGAAACCGAGAAAGCGGCCCTTCGGAGGCAAATCCGTTCTGTTCTGACCAAGGCTGCCAGCTTGGAGGAATTTTCCGCTCAGCTTTTGCAGGAGCATGGCGTCACGGTTCGTGAAAGCCGCGGCCGGTTCAGTTACCTTACTGCCGGCCGCACCAAGCCCATCTCCTCCCGCAAGCTGGGCGATGACTTTTCCAAAGAGAAAGTTCTGGCTGTTCTCGCTGAAAACGCCGAACGGAAGAAAACCGCCAGGCTCTACAGCTCTGATCCTCACCCCGACCGTATCAGCCGCCTGATTGACATTCAGGCCAAGCTGGCCGCGGGCAAGGGCGCTGGTTACGAGCACTGGGCCAAGATTTTCAATCTCAAACAGCTGGCAAAGTCCATGGCACTATTCACCCGATACAACCTGAACAGCGAGGAAGAACTGGATGCCCGTGTAACTGAACTTCAGGAAAAACGAGACGAGAGTCTCAAGGTGGTCAAAGACCTGGAGAACCGCATCAAAGCCAACCGGGAATTGAGCCGCCATGCCCTGGCCTACGTTCAGAACAAGAAGTTTGCCCAGCAGGTCAAGACCGCCAAGAACCCGGAGACATTTTGGGAACAGCACCGCGCTGAACTGACAGCCTACCAGGCGGCAGCCGCCTATTTCAAGGCTCAGAAGATAACGAAACTGCCCAGCCTGAAACAGCTGGAAGCGGAACGCGAGCAGCTGATCTCAGAAAAAGCCCAGTTCTATGAGGCGTACCGCGAAGCGAAAAAGGCATGGATGGAACTAAGCACCGCACAGCAAAATCTGTTGTCGATTCTCCATCGGGAAGATCGCCAGCAGATCCAGGAAGGAGGGCTGCATGACCTGGACAGACGATGATGTCCGCGACGAAATGGATGAGCAGGAAGAGGACCAACTTTGGATTGACAGCAAGGGCAAAATCGTGGAGTCTGCATTCTGCGCCTATTTTCTGCAGAAGCGTCCACTGATGTGCCTGGACCAAAAATTATTTGATCTGGACGGTGAGGTCAACGAGGAGCGGCTGCGCCATGAAATCCATCAGGAGATCCGGCCAGCTGCCCGCAATGACACCGCCAAAAAGACCAAGCGAATTGTGGATGCCATCAAGATGGAGTGCTACCGGGAAGAATGGGACACCCAGCTGGACCGGATTCATTTGAAAAACGGAACCTACTACCTGGATGAGCGGGGCTTTGTGCCTGAAAAGGAACTCTGCCTCAACCGCTTCCCGGTGGAGTATCAGCCGGATGCACCGGCACCGGAAACCTGGCTGAGCTTTCTGAATGGCTTGCTGGTACCGGAGGACATCCCAACCTTACAGGAGTATCTGGGATATCTTCTCATCCCTTCCACCAAGGCGCAGAAAATGATGATCCTCACTGGACGGGGCGGCGAAGGCAAATCCCGCATTGGGCTGGTGGTCAAAAAGCTGATGGGCGATTCCGTTCACATGGAATCAATCCATCGGCTGGAAACCAACCGCTTCGCCAGCGCCAACCTGGAACACAAACTGGTGATGGTGGACGATGATCTCCAGATGACGGCTCTGCCCGACACCCGGAACGTGAAGTCCATTGTCACCGCCGAGGACAAGACCTGCATCGAACGGAAAGGAAAACAGGCCACCCAGGGCCGGCTGTATGTCCGGCTGCTCTGCTTCGGCAACGGCAATCTGATCGCCGTCAATGACAGCAGCGACGGCTTCTGGCGGCGTCAAATTTTGATTTCGGTGAAGGATCGTGACCCCAATCGGGTGGACGATCCTTTTCTGATTGACAAGATGGCTGCCGAGCTGCCGGGGATTTTTCTCTGGATGCTGGAGGGTCTCAAGCGGCTTCTGGCCAACCAGTATCGCTTTACCCTCAGCGAACGGACCCGAAAGAATCTGGAAGCCGTGATGGCCGATGGGAACAACCTGGATCAGTTCATGGCCTCGGACAAGTATCTTCGTTTTGCCGAAGATGCAGCTGCCCGGTCTACCCACCTGTTCTATGCCTACTCCAAGTGGTGCATGGAAAATCTGGAGACGCCCGTCTCTCAGAAGCGGTTCAGCCAGTTTCTTTTCAAGAGTGCCGGCAAGTATAACCTTACCTTCTCAAAGCACATCGGGGGCGAGTACCGGGGCTATAAGGGCGTATGTGTCCGCCCGGATTGCGCCCGCTCATAAAAAAGAGCAGGAAGTGAAAATTTCCCGCCCTACGCGCCCGCCCGCTTGGAAAACGCTGTATTTTCATTGTAATATCGTTATTTTTCAAAAATCACATCCGTCCGCTTTGCCGCCCTGGGACCTGCCCGAGAGGGCGTTTCCGGGCGCATCCGGGCGGAAGGGCGGATCGGGCGCGTATTTTTGAGTTCCTGCACAAAAAATTTCACAGGCAACAGGGCCGGAGCTGAACTGTCAGCTTCGGCTGTTACATCAATCTGGCCGGATTGAAAATCATCCGCCCGGGATGGTTTGCCGGTCAAGATAGAGAAAAGGAGCGTGCGCTTGAAAACAAATCAGAATACCGTAAATTTTGCCTGTGAAACCTTGCAATCCAATCCAGCATCCGCTACAATGGAAGTGTCAGGAGCCAAGCTCCATGCGAATTTTCTGTCAGAAATTTCTAGCGCAATTTCTGACGAAACTTCGGATTCAAACCCTGCCGTGGAACCTGAAAACAGACCGCGCGCAGCCACGCTCAAGCCTCTGGTTTACCGGGTAGATGAGATCGCCCAACTGCTGGCCATCTCCCCTCGTGCTGCCTATAACTTGTGCAACACCACCAAGGACTTCCGGGTGGTTCGCATCGGTACCAGCATCCGTGTCAACCGGGAGAGCTTTGAAGCCTGGTTTGCGGCCCTCTGAGAAAGGGTTCAGCCATGGCATCCATTATGAAGCGCGGAAGCGCTTATTCCGTCCGATACACCTACACCGACCACCGGGGCAAAAAACATGAAGGCTGGGAGTCCTTCAAAACCAAACAGGAAGCCACCGAACGAAAGATCACGATTGAAAAGGAATTGCAGGACGGCACCTTCCTGATACCCGATTCCATGACGGTACAGGAACTGCTGGAAAAATGGATTCCGATTCAGTCCAGCAAGCACAAGTGGGCACCCAAGACCTACACGCATACGGTTGCAATGGTGCAGAATCTGATCGTCCCCTACATTGGGGGATTACAGGTGCAGAATGTACGCACCTTTGATCTGGAACAATTCTACACCACCCTGAGCCAGACCCCCAAGGGCCTGTACAAGCAGGGCAAAAAGCAAAAGCTGAGTGCGGAGCAGAAGAAACGTCACCTTACCGCCGCCTCAATCCACGAGGTTCACGCGCTGCTCAAGACGGCGTTTTCTTATGCGGTCGAATGGGAGCTGATCCACAAATCCCCTGTTCCCCGCGAGGCACCCAAGTTCACCTCGGAAGAACGCACCATCTGGGACGAGCACACCATGCTGGCAGCCCTTCAGACCATGGAGGACCCCGCTCTGCATCTGGCGGTTCACCTGAGTATGATCCTTTCGCTGCGAGTCGGTGAAATCCTCGGTTTGCAGCCGGGAGATCTGGACTTTGAAGCCGCCGATGGGCGTGGAACCATCGCCATTCGGCGCTCCATGCAGCGTACCAACAAGGTATCCCTGGAAAAAACCGACTCCAGCCAGATCCTCTACGTGTTTCCCGACCAGCGGGAAGGCAGCACTTCCTCCTTGATTCTGAAAAAGCCAAAGACCAAAAAGTCTCAACGTATTTTGTACATGACCAAACCTTTAAAGGATGAACTTTTGGCCTGGCTTGAAAAACTCAAGGAGGACGAGGCCAACGCCGACGGCCGCTACCGCAACTGCGGGCAGCTGTTCCGGCTTCCCAACGGGCTGCCGGTTGCCCCGGAAGCTCTGTCCAAGTGGTACCGGGAATGGCGGGACAAGCACCCTGAATTCGAGAAGATCGTTTTTCATGGGCTGCGCCACTCCAGCGCTACCTATCAGCTGATGCAGTCCGGGGGCGACTTCAAGTCGGTCCAGGGGAACACCGGGCACGCCACCGCAGGCATCCTGATGGACACCTACGCCCACACCCAGGACAAGCCCCGGATTGAGCTGGCCGAAAAGATCGAGGCCAATTTTTATCATTCGGCTTCTTCTCCCGCTGCCCCAACCGCCCCGGCCGGGACTGCCGGAATGACCGCAGAAAGCCTTTTGGAGCTGGTCCGGCAGATGAAACCCGAACAAAAACGGGAATTTGCCCGTCTCCTGTTCTCGTAAATCCCATGGACGAATCGCCCCCGATGCACCTCATGCAGCCTATGCAAAGGGTGCAGGCCCTTCCCCGCCGATGTGCAAAATATGTGCAAAAATGTGCAGCGGCCCGAAAAAAGAAAAATCCCGCGATAAATCTTACGATTTATCGCGGGATTTTGGTGCGCTCGTGGGAACTCGAATCCCAGGCCCTCTGATTAAAAGCGCAACCCGTGCGTCAATCATCCACCTTGGATTTCTCGATTTATCGCAATTTAATGACGTATCAACGCACGATATTCAACTTTTTGTTTTGCATCAAAAGGCGGATTTTGCACCTGTTGCAACCAGTGTACAGCTCTGAAACCGTGCAGATTCCGTGCAAAAACCGTGCAGGGCACTTTTAGAAACTCTTAGGTAATTCACATATAAATGACTTGACGGCATTGTTTTGGGTGAGCTCTATAAAAGCAAGGTAAGTTTCTTGAAACATGTACCACCTAGCCACACACTTGATGGGATTTCCAGCAATAGGTAACTTGAATTATTTAGAATACTCTCTTTTGCTGTCCCTGTAAATTTATATACTTCTTAATTGTTTTGGTTTCACCATCACTTTTAAGTTCAAGATCATATTTCTGGGAATATGTGCTCCCCCGAATATCGTTATATATAAATTCCAAAATGTATTTTCCGCAAATAATTGCATTGTCTTGCTCATCAGAAAAAATGTGGCAATAAGCGCTTTGTCCTACTTTCAAAGTAAAAATATTTACACCACGCTTTTCTTTCCCTTCTCTGTAAAAGCAGACTTGAAAATTCAATGCCGGCCCATTCCCTACATTTTCGATTTCAAAAGGCATAGATATCAAATTGCCAGCCTGAAATGAATATGTAGCTCCCTCTTTATTCCATCTAAAACCTGAAGAAACAAGTATGTCTTCTTGATCCCCAGTTAGGCCATCCTTGAATTCAATTTTATCTGACTTTATGATAATATACACCTTATCAAATCGGTATTCCTCGTAAAAATTCTGTGTTTTCTCTCTTATCTGATTATCTTCCAGGCTGCCTATCAGACTATCCAGAGTCATGCGTGACTTTGATATCAGATGTGTTAGTGCAAGATATGGTCTAACCTTGTTGATTTCATCTTCATGATAACTTTTCTGTGCGGCATCTATTGACAGATATACCCCCACTATTGTTGCAGCTGAACCTAGTAACGTTCCATAAAAACCTAACGCATCACCCGCTTCCCATTCGGCACCCAAAAGCTCACATATTGGCGAGTACTTAAAAAGAATGTTGATAATTGCAGGTATCAAAAAAATTAAAGCAAAAGTTGCTAAAGCGATTTTAACTTTATGCTTGCAAATATATTCTTTTAACTCTTTCATATTTACCCACTATTCTTTCAATCTCTCACACATCACCAGCAGCTCCTCCAGCTTCTCCACAATGCGCTTTTGCTCGGCAAGGGGCGGGAGAGGGAAAGCCATGCTCAATACGCTTTTTCTATCAATACCCGGAATTACACCTTGTCCCTGCTTTTTGAGATAATGAAAGTTTGCTTGCAAGAAGAATCGAATATAGCACATATCCATCTTATTCATAAGTCTTATAGCCATGATTTGACGCGCTATATGTGCTTTGTCAACATCACAGAATACTGCTTTTCCATAACCAGAACCTTTGCATACAAGCAAAATATCGCCTTTATATGCAAAGTTTTTGGGACCTTCAGTCCATCTCGAAACGATTACTCCAGTATTTGACAAACTGCTTGCACCGGTAATGTAGACCGTTCCCCTGCCTTGGTCGTTGTATTCATTAGGCTTAAAGTCAGTCCCTGAAACTAGGCTTATGATACTCCCCAACCTCACCCACATCCACCCCTCGGGTATCTCAAAGGGCTTCTCATCCTCTGTGATCTCCGGCAGGGGTTTTTCTTTTTTGAGTTTGCCTTCCTTAATAAGCCGCCGTTTCTCGGCCTGTATTTGGGCATACAGTTCCTGGGCGGTGCCTTCTTCGGGGCGCTGTTCCACCAGTTTGCCCTGGATGGCCTGCTGGAGGATGGATTTTTTCATGTCCTCGGGGAAGCGGCGGTTGAAGTCCTCCAGTTTAGTCCATGCCTGCTCGTAGCGGTCCACCAGGGGCAGGAGTTCTTCAATTTTGGCGACGATGCGCTTTTGTTCGGCAAGGGGTGGGAGTGGAAAAATATACTGTGCCATACGTACCATAGTCAAAGTTGCAACGGTTGTCCCTCCCGAATTACTGCGGATTTGTCTCATCATCATCTCTGATGACATGATGTACTTTAAATATTCTGGCAAAATATGTCCGTAGTTTTCAAGACAAATCACACTTGCATCTTTGTAATAAAACTTATCCTTATCTTTAACTACATATGTTTTACCCAAGGTTCCAACCGCAGACACCATTAGATCACCTGATTGAGGCACACCTGATTTTGAAAATTCTTTATACAATTCTGGTGAAATAAACAACTCATTATCCACAAATCCGTCAGATGCCAACTTTGCAATTTCTCGTGCACGGTAAAATGGAACACCCTCTTTCTTCCAATCTGACTGATGCACTCTTCTTGCTGAAACAATGTTTACAACATTACCAAACCTCACCCACATCCACCCCTCAGGTATCTCAAAGGACTTCTCCTCCTCGGTAATCTCCGGCAGGGGCTTTTCTTTTTTGATTTTGCCCTCTTTTATCAGTCGCTGCTTTTCGGCCTGGATCTGGGCATACAGTTCCTGGGCGGTGCCTTCCTCCGGGCGCTGCTCCACCAGTTTGCCCTGGATGGCAAGCTGTAAAATGCTGTTTTTGAGTTCCTGCGGGGTCATTCGGCGGCACCTCCCAGGGCGGCGGTAATTTCGGCCAGGACGCGGTCGATCTCGGCGTTCAGCGAGGCCCGCTGCTCCTCGTAGCGTTGAATCAGGTCCAACGGGGCCAGGATCTCTTCTTCCTCGTGGGGATAGCCGCACTGGTCCAGGTTGTAGCCCAGCTCTTCCTCCAGCTGCCGGACGGTGAACTGTCGGGCCTTGTCGAAGCCGTCCTCCGTCAGCTCCTGACGGTCGTTCCACCACGCTTCCGCCGGGGTGAAGTGTTCGAGCTTCATAGGTTTGGTCTTGCTGAAGTGCTTGTACCCTTCGGGCATATCCAGCCGGTAGAACCAGGTGGAGCGGGTGGGGCCGGTACGGTCAAAGAACAAAATATTGGTGGTGATGGAGGTATAGGGGGAAAAGACGCTGCCCGGCAGACGGATGATGGTGTGCAGATTGAATTCATGCAGCAGTTTCTTTTTGATGTTCAGCTTGGCGTTGTCGGTGCCGAACAAAAAGCCGTCGGGCAGGATGACGGCCGCTCGGCCGCCGGGCTTGAGCCGGTACATGATCACCGACATGAACAGGTCGGCGGTCTCGCTGCTGGCCAGGTCGGCGGGAAAGTGGTTTTTCACGTCGGCCTTTTCACTGCCGCCGTAGGGCGGGTTCATCAGAACCACGTCGAAGCAGTCCTCCGGGGTGTAGTCCAGCACGTCGTGCAGCAGGGTGTTGTCGTGGTAGACCTGGGGGTTGTCCAGGTTGTGCAGCAGCAGGTTGGTGATGCAGAGCATATAGGGGAACTGCTTTTTCTCGATGCCATAGACGGAATTGCTGAAAGCCGCCTCGTCCTCAGTGGTCCTGACCTGCTTGTGCAGCTCCTTCAGCCAGCTGGTCAGAAAACCGCCGGTGCCGCAGGCAAAGTCCGCCATCCGCTCCCCGATTTTGGGGCGGATCATCCGGGCCATAAAGTCGGTGACGGCACGGGGCGTATAGAATTCGCCAGCCGTCCCGGCACTTTGCAGCTCCTTCAGGATGGTCTCGTAAATCTCGCCGAAAGCGTGGCTTTCCTCGTAGTCGTCCAGGTGCAGCTCGTCAATGGTATTGATGACCTGCCGCAGCAGGACGCCGTCCTTCATATAGTTGTTGGCGTCGGCAAAGGTGGTCTGGACAATGGCCTTGCGGATGGGGGTATCGGCATCCACCGGCAGGTTTTTCAACGTCGGGAACAGGGTATTGTTGACAAAATCCAGCAGCTTGTCCCCGGTCATCTCTTTTCCGTTTTTCTGGGCGGCCCAGTTTTCCCAGCGGCAGGGCTCGGGAATGATGGACTGATAGTTCTCGTCCTCCCATTCCCAGTCCGCCTCTTTGGTGGCGTACACCTTCAAAAACAGCAGCCAGGCAATCTGCTCGATACGCTGGGCGTCGCCGTTGATGCCGGCATCGTTGCGCATAATATCCCGCAGCCGCTTGATAAATCCAGATAAGTTGCTCATAAAAATGATACCGCCTTAAACGTTTTGCTTTAAGTATGGAACAAAAGCATCGTAGAATTTCTTACTCCACTCTGCATGGAACTTGGCCATTCTTGTCCAATCCTCTTCGTTTTCGATACTTACTCCGTCGAGCGTGAGGACAATATAGGAACTCTTTTTATCATCCATTCTGAGCCAAGACACCGGTGTTCCAAGCCTCGTTTCAATCTCCTCTTTATGCTGAAACAGGAAATCAAAAGATTGTTTGTTCCTTTCTTTTTTGAAGTGTTCCAAACACAGCTCTATCTTCGCCATCTTGTAATTTGCCACGCAGGCAAACGAGAATCCTCCAATTCCAAAGAAACCGTTGATCCAGTTTTCTTTGGATGTCGTACAACCCGAGAAACACCCATGTCCTGTACCGTCGTCATTGGCCTTCTGAATATAGGACAAGGCAAATGCCCAATATTTTCGCCGCAATTCTGCGCGGGTCCCTGCTTCCTCGGCGCTCTTGTCTGTAGTTGAATCCTTTAGAATAAAGATTAGTGCTTCTTCATCTGCACCATAGGCTTTAAAGAATTTTCTTAGAAGAGAAATCTTGGTGGCTGTACTGGTATTCCGCTCTACAAAAATATTCTCGTCGATTTTAAGAGCATTGCGCAGATCATCCGGATGGCTGCTTACATAGGCATCCAGTTCGTTATCAGGGTCCGATTTATAAGCCAGCCTCGACAGCACCGACCGGTCCTCTGTATGGAGGATTTTCAAAACCTGTTCCATCATATCGATCCAGCTGGTGACCGGCTGCTCCGTATTTTTATATCTGAAGCGCAAAATGTCCCGACCGCTCAGATCCACATCATCTCCCAGAGAATAGGAGTCCATTTGCTTTTCCGCCGGTCTATAATTTGTCTCGGGCATGGGCCAGATGGTCACCGCCCGCTGCATTAACAGCTGATTTCGTGCTTCTAGTTCGGCCAGCCCCCAATGCTGTTGCTGTCCGATCCAGCTGTTCAGGTAAAGATGACTATTGATAAACCCATTTTCCATATCTCGCTTTTCTGCGAATGGGCTGTTGCTGTATTTGGAATTGTATCCAGTCAGGGTTAGGTTTGCAATCCGGTGCAGCCACCGCTCATGGATCTTTTCATAATCTTCTCCCAACTCCTTGACCCATGCCGGAGTGAGATGCTGTGGCATGATATGTTCAATGGAGTAGACCCCCTTGTCAAATTGCTTGTAGACATTCTGGACTTCTACTGTGCCAAAATTCTCGAACCGTTCTAGGATGTAGATCTTGTTTTTGCTATTCATCTGGTAAACTGGACGAATGGTAAAAGCCTCCACAAACTCAGCATCATCCGGGAAACGGCCGCGGTCCGTCTTGGATTTAAGAGCATATTTAAACTTTTCCAGATAATTCGCTTCCGTACCATCGTAACGGATGATTTCCCGATGAAGCATCAAAAAGATTTTGTTCAGGGCGTTGGTGGGCAGGTCACAGATACTTCGACGAAACAGATAATTTTCCGTTAGAAGGAAAATCTCCCTCACCTGCGCAAGGTCCAGCTTTCCTTCTGCTTGTAAGCGAAGCACTTCGAGAAAGAAGGGACGGGTGACAGTAGTCTCCAAGCGATTTAACCGGTAAATACAGGCGTTTAGTGCCGTATCCGTCGTCTTGCCTTTAAGTAAAGTCTCATACCACCGTGCATAATCCAACAGCTCCTGAAGGAGCTGCTCGATCTCCAGCGCACGATCTTCCACAAAAGCCTTAAACGTGAAATAAACGTTGTTCATTGCAGGAATTATCTGCTGCTTGATACTCAGATAGTCCCGAATGAAACCGCTGACGTTGTAGCTGGTGTAAATTTCAATTTTATTCCAGTATTTTTCGTAAAAGTCATTTTGCTGCTTTGGCGGCTGGCCCATTAGGATAAAGTTCCGGATTTTATCACCTTCACTCAAAGCTACGCCAGTGGAGTTCAAGCTCTCAAAGATTAGCTGTGGGTTATCTTCCTGATTCAGGATAATGTTGATGATTTCAAGTTTTGTAATGGCGTCATAGAGTTCATCCAGGGTTACTTCTTCTTTCCGAAGCCGGGAGTAAAAATAATTGTAATTGATGGTAAGGTTGGAATCTGGGAAATATCCTGATTCTTCGTCGAACAGCCGTCTAAAAGCTTCCCGATCATTTTTTACCGGCTTTAGTTTAATCCGGGTCTCATCTTCCTGCCACTCGTCGATCAAATAAGTTTTATAGATCTTTTCAGCAAGATTTCCTTTGGAAGGGGTGAGAATCCCTTGCTTCATCAAATTGTACATTGCAAGCAGCAATAACGAGATTGTAGTAAGCCGCTGCTGTCCATCAATCACAAGCAGTTCGTTGAATTCACCATCATTGTGAACCGATACAATGCTGCCAAAGAAGTGACTTTTCCTACCTTTGCGGACTACTTTTACCAAATCATTATACAACTGCTTGCAGTTTTCTGTCTTCCAGTCATAGTTCCTTTGGTATACAGGGATGACAAACCGTTTATCCGATCCCTGCATATATGCAACCAGTTTTGTCTCAGAACCCTTCATTTTTATTACACTATCCCTTCCTGATAAATCGCCTGTTCCAATTCTCGTACCGCTTTGAGATACCCTTCCTTCCCGCCAAAATAGCTTGCGATCTTGGCGGGCTTGCCCATCTTGAGGAAGGGGTCCAGCTTGAGGACTTCCGTTTTCTCAATCTCATAGATACCGATGTTGCAGTATTTATCCAGCAGCGCCTCCAGGACCTGATAGGCCGCGCCGCTGTACTTGCTCAGGAAGTCACGCTTTTTAACGTTGTTGGCCCGCTCCCTGCGGGTCAGGGGTTTCTTGTCGAACGCCACATGACAGATGAAGTCGAAGTCATCCACATCGGTCATCCCCTGCTCTGCTTTCACCTGTTCCAAGTCAATGCCCCGCTGGCGCAACAGATCGCGGATGGCTTCCTTCTTGTCTTGCGTGCTCCATTGGTGGATGAAGTTGTCCAGAGAGGCATACCGGCCAAGGATGTTTTCTTTGGTATAGTCTATGATGCTTTCCTGCCGCAGCAGTTTGCCGTCGGTGTCGTAGATGGAAACGGTTTTCTGAATGATACGGACCTTACAGCCGTTTTCGTCCACGATGGGGGTAGGCAGCTTTGCGCTGCCGTCGTGATCATCCTTGCCCGGCGTTTTTTCCTGCGGGGGCAGGTCCTTCCCTTGTCCTTTGGCTGTTCCGAATTCCTCGTCAATCTCCAGAGGGCCGTCCCAGTCGGGGTCAGCAAACAGCCGGGTGACGTTGCGGAAATCCATCACGGCGAAATGGGTCTTGCCCTCTTTTTCCCGCAGGCGGGTGCCCCGCCCAAGGATCTGCTTGAACTCGGTCATTGAGCCAATCATCTCATCCAGCACGATCAGCTTGGTCATTTTGATATCGGCCCCAGTGGACAGCAGTTTGGAGGTCGTTGCAATCACCGGATATTTCTCTGTTGTAGAACGGAAATAGTCCAACTTGCTCTTTCCGACCTCGTCGCTGCCGGTGATCCGCACCACATAGTCCGGGTTTTGTTTCACTATGTCCTGGTTCAACTGGGCCAGCATATCCCGCATACGCAGGGCGGCATCCTCAGTGGCGCAGAACACGATGGTGCGGGCCATCCGGTCGGTGCTCTTAAGGTATCGGGTGATCTCCTGGGCCACTTCGCGGATGCGGTCCTCTATGATGATGTTGTAGTCGTAGTCGCTGTTGGTATAGATGCGGTCAGGGATCTCATTGCCGTAGATGTCCAGCTGTCCCTTTCGAGGCCGCCAGCCCTCTCCAATGTTGGTCATAATATTGATGACCTTGAACGGCGCAAGAAAACCGTCCTCGATGCCTTCTTTCAGGCTGTAGGTATAGACAGGCTCGCCAAAATAGCTGAGGTTGGAGATGTATTTGGTTTCCTTGGGGGTGGCGGTCATGCCGATCTGCACAGCATCCGAGAAATATTCCAGCACCCGCCGCCAGCGGCTTTCCTCCTTGGCCGATCCTCGGTGACACTCGTCCACGATGATCAGGTCGAAGAAATCCGGCGCAAACAGCTCACTGAAGTGTTCCTGGTCATCGTCTCCCACCAGCTGCTGGTACAGGGAAAAATACACCTCATAGGATGTGACGGTGTTTTTCTGGTCCTTTTTCACATTGACCTTGTGGATGGTCTTTTGCAGCGGGGCAAAGTCCTGTTCGATGGATTGGTCCACCAGCATATTGCGGTCTGCCAGGTAAAAGACCTTGTGTACCGTTTCGCTCTTCAAAAGCCGGTAGACGATTTGGAATGCGGTGTAGGTTTTGCCGGTTCCGGTGGCCATCACCAGCAGCAGCCGTTTTTGTCCCCGGGCGATGGCGTCAACAGTCCGGTTGATGGCGATCCTCTGGTAGTAACGTGGCGGGTAGGTAGCCTGGCTGGAAAAATAGGGCTGTGCCATGGCCGCCTCCTGAGCGGGCGTCAGGCCGGATTCCCGCTTATAGCGGTCGGACAGTTCGGCCTCCGTGGGGAATTCATCCATTCTAAATTGCCGCTCGGCCCCGGTGAGGAAATCGTGCTCGGCAAAGCCGTCCCCATTGGAACTGAAAGCAAAGGGCAAATCCAGCATTTTGGCATAGTCCATCGCCTGCTGCAGCCCCGCCGATACCTGGTGATTGTTATCTTTTGCTTCCACCACTGCGATGGGATTGTTTGCGCTGAGGTAGAGCAGGTAATCCACCCGTTTGCCAGGCTGCCGCACCGCAAGGTTACCCTTCAGGCTGATCTTGCCATCGGTAATTTGGGTCTCCATGGTGATCTTTTGGCGTTCCCATTTGGAAGTCAACGCAGGGGTAATGTATTGCAGCTTAATATCCTCTTCTGTCATGTTCTGCTTCAGAATGATCGGCTCCATAAACGTCCCCCCTTTTCCCTACATGACAGGAACAAACCATCGCGCTTCGACAAACTGTTTTATTCAGTATAGCATAATGGACAGGGCGGCTCAAGGTGACAGATGCCATTTTAGCAAAGATGCCGGGTCATAAATTGGACCGCTTTGTGTTTTCTTTTGCCCCACGGTCCTCTCCATCCTTGCGACGGCTACTCATTTATGGAGTAGCTGCCCGGCAATGCGCAAAGAACCGCTTGCCGCCCGTTGCAGCCGGAAGAATCCAAAGAAACCGCGTAGGGGTTTCGTGGCACACGACTTTGCTGGCAAAGTCTAGTGTGTTATACCTTTGCAAAGGAGAGGGCAGCACGGATAGGCTCCGCGCTCCCATCTCAGCAGTAAAGATAGTAGAACACAGGCTGGCAGATGGTGCAAACTGCACCTGTCTGCCAGCCTTTTTGCCCTCTGCGGAACAAAGGTATACAAAGCCCCGCCGCAGCGGCCGTGTTATTGTTGTATTAAAGTTGTGTTTTGCCCTGCTTCCCACGTTGGCTTATGCCGTGGTTGTTATACTCTGCCTTCTTGCAGATTTGCAGCAATTGGCGCTTTTCCTCGTCTGTCAGTTTTTCATAATTGATTTGGGCCAAATCGCAGAACATCCTTGCCCGTTTTTCTTCTCTATTGCCTTCAAGTTGGGTAAGCCTTTCCAAATATTTTTTGAAGGTCTCCGCCGAATCCTTTTCTGACGCGCTGGTGCTGTCTTTGCCGTGCGTCTGCTTCAATTCTCGCAAAATTCGCTCTACATCGTCGGTGATTACTTGGGCAAAATACTTATCTTCGTCGATCTGTGCTGCCTTCAAAGTTCGCAGGGTGTTGTCCTCTTTCGGGTCGTACTTTTCTATGATTGAGGTCCGTACCGATTCCAGCAAGGCGTTCAGGTTCCGAATCTGCATAGATACCATGCCATCCACATAAATCTCCATGTCTGCCATCAGGCGCGGAAATTCCGGGTGGGTAATAAGCTCACAGAAAAGCCGGTTGTTTATCCTTCCACTTTTTAGCATTTCTATTGCTTCATCGCTCAGGTGCAGGTCCGCAAGGACTGCGTCTGGGTGTTTTTTGTTTTCCACCAGACCCAGAAGATAGTCTGATGTTACGTCGTAGAAGTTGGCCAGCGTAGTAATGGCAAATAGGCTGACATCTCCCGACTCGTTGGTTTCGTACTTACCAAGGGCCGCTTTTGACAGGCCCGTTTGAGCTGCCAGTTCTTCCAGGGTGCAGCCCCGCTCAATCCGCAGGTCCTTGAGGCGTTCGCCTAACGTCAGCTTTGTATGCATTTCTTACCTCCATCCGATGGGTGGGTTGGCGATTTATTACTTTAGTATACCATATTGATGCTGTTTTGTCCAAGAGCGTGGAAATCGAGGTGTTTTGAGGCAAATTTCCAACCTCTTGGACATACGGGAAAGCTCTGGATTTTCTGTTATACTGTCTCCAATGCAAAATTGAATGACCGTCCTCACCGCCCAAACCGCCACGACCTCCACCCGGAGCGAGCGCCCGAAAGGGATGACACAGCGCCCTCAGAGATGAAGGGTTGCCTGCCAGAAGCGATGAGGGAGACCGGCAAACTTTATCCGCCCGGGCACACGGCAAGGCACCGTGTGCCCTCACCCTATCAAGATTGCGAGGTGCAAGTGAATCTTTTTCAAACTGTCAAAGCCGCCGTCACCGTGAAGCAGGCCGCGGCCTTATACGGCCTGCCAGTCACACCGAATGGCATGGTCTGCTGCCCCTTCCATGAGGACCACACGCCCAGCATGAAGCTGAACGACGCCTGTTATTACTGCTTCGGCTGCGGAGCCACCGGCGATGTCATCGACCTCACCGCCCGCATATTCGACCTTAGCAGCCTACAGGCTGCCCGGAAACTGGTTCAGGATTTTGACCTCAGCCCGGACAAGCCCCCATCCGGCGCGGTTGCACTGCCCAAGCCACCTATCGCCCCCTCGAACGCCCAGCAAGAGGATATTGCCTACTGTCTCCGGGTCCTCCATGACTACCATGGCACTCTGACCAAATGGCGAACAGAGTTTGCTCCCCGCTCACCGGAGGAAGCGCTGGACGAGCGCTTTGTGGAAGCCCTGCACATGCTGGATGTCGTAGATGACCTCATGGATCGTCTGGCTTTTGGGCCGACCTCTCAGAAGGTGACCACTGCCAAGCGCTTGCTAGATGGTCAGCTGCTGCCCAGAATGGAAGCCCGTTTGGATACCCTCAAAGCAAAGGAGACCGCATGAAAAACAACACCTACCAGCCCAGCTCCAACGACCCAGTTTGGTTGGAAGAAGGGCACCGGATCAACGAAGCGGTTTTCTGTGAGACCTTCATGTCTATGCACAAAATTGTTTTCTGCAACGGCTTTTTCTTTACCGAATACGGTCGTGTCACCGACGAGATGCCCCTGCGCAGCATGATTTATGAGGAGCTGCGGGACCATGCCAGCAACAACGTAGCCCGCAAGGTGGGCAATATCCTGGACCTGCTCAAACTCTCCGCCCAGGTAGATGACTTCCCGCCAGTCACCAACTGTATCCACCTGGCCAATGGGACCCTGAATCTGAACGGCAGCTTTCAGGAGGGCAAGCCAGAAGTGGTCCGCAACCGGCTTCCCGTTCGGTATGACCCCGCAGCGGCCCAGCCTGCCCACTGGCTGCGGTTCCTGTCCGACCTGCTCTACCCGGAGGATATTCCCACGGTTCAGGAGTTTATCGGTTATTGCCTCATTCCCAGCAACAAGGGCCAGCGGATGATGGTCATCAAGGGCCGGGGCGGCGAAGGCAAAAGCCAGATCGGCGTGGTGTTGTCCAGGCTGTTCGGCACCAATATGAAAGACGGCAGCATCGGCAAAATATCAGAGAACCGCTTTGCCCGGGCCGATCTCGAGCACATTCTGCTCTGCGT
Source organism: Faecalibacterium sp. An192 (assembly GCF_002160175.1). Classification (NCBI taxonomy): domain Bacteria; kingdom Bacillati; phylum Bacillota; class Clostridia; order Eubacteriales; family Oscillospiraceae; genus Faecalibacterium; species Faecalibacterium sp. An192. The sequence goes on along the minus strand of NZ_NFKB01000021.1, from coordinate 36,373 downwards.
GGATGACGATATGCGCATCGAAGCCCTGCGGCAGACAAACTACGTCAAATCCATTGTCACCGCCCAGGGCCAGATGGATCTGGAACGCAAGGGTAAGCAGAGCTACCAGGGCTGGATGTATGCCCGGCTGTTGGCGTTCAGCAATGGAGACCTACAGGCTCTCTATGACCGCAGCGACGGTTTCTACCGGCGGCAGCTAGTCCTGACCACCAGGGACAAGCCCGCTGACCGGGTGGACGATCCTGATATCGCCGAGAAGATGGCTACTGAGGCCGAAGGGATTTTCCTGTGGGCCTTTGAGGGGTTGCAGCGCCTGGTCAGGAACAGCTTTAAGTTCACCGAAAGCGACCGCGCCCGGCGCAACCGGGAGCTTGTCAAACGGGACAATAACAACTTATTTGACTTCATGGAGGCGGAGGACTATATCCGTCTCAAAGCGGACGCCTGTATCAGCTCCAAGGACCTCTACACCATTTATAAGATGTGGTGCGAGGAGAACAATCTGGTTCCACTGAAAGCCCGAAGTTTCAGCGATAACCTGATCGCCAATCTGAAAAAGTACAACCTGGAGCACACCAACAATATTGTCAACTCGGCAGGCCGCCGTGTATGGGGCTACCTGGGAATTGAAGCCCTGGTCCGGCCGGAGATGCCTACCTCTTCCTGGGGATAAAACTGTATATGGGAGAACTTGGCCTTTTTGCTATGTACGTATGTACGAGGCCAGTACAGACGCATCCGGCATAAGGCTCCAGAGAGTGTAACCGTTTGTTACTCCCTTGAAGTGGCTGTGACCAAATTGGTCACTACCAGAATCTCTTGATTTGACGCTCGAGTTCTGATTCACGAAATTGAAGTGGCTGTTCCCATTTTGGGAACAGCCAAAATCATGTATATGGGAGCACTTCGCCTTTTTGCTATGTACGTATGTACGAAGTCTGTACACGCACGTACATAGCGAAAATCCTAAAACACGCCATATACGCAAATCCTTTATAAGGCTAAAGTGGTAGTGGGCATTTTGTCCACTACCACACTGAGTTGATCAAATTTTCACGGTGGCAACTCGGCTTTAGTGGCAGTGGATCTTTTCGGAAGTGCATCTGCTTTGGTCCAATCCTTGTAATCAAGTGGTCAATTTGACCACTTGATCTTGCACAATAGAAGTTCGAGTTGATGTAAAAGAATCAACGGACAGATTTTGTCCGTTGATTTTCTGGAATGCCGAGATGTTCACCTTTCACCGCTATGTACGCACTAACCCCCCCGTACGCACGTACATAGCGAAAAGCCCAAAACGTGCTATATACGCAATCCTTTATGACACTGAAGTGGCCTGGGTCAAAATGACCCAGGCCACTCCTCTCCGATCAAGTTCCCATTTTGAGAACTTGATTTGAGATGGAACACCTTCTATCCCCTTATATAAATCAGTTGGTCATTTTGACCAACTGATAAAAGAGGATGTATCAATAATCAAGTGGTCAAAATGAACACTTGATTTTAGTTTGGTTGGTGCTGGACATTTTGTCCAGCACCACTTTTGTAATCGAAGCTCATCCATCCAAAAGAAAGGAGTTTGTACTATGCCCGTCACCAATATGATTGAATTGCCAAAAAGGAGGGCCGTCCTTGAGCCAACCACAATATGCCATCATGCGCTTCGCCAAGTACAAGGGGCCGGAGATATCCAACATCGAAGCCCACAACGAGCGTACTAAAGAAAAGTACGCCAGCAACCCTGATATTGACCGCTCCCGCAGCAAGTACAACTTCCACCTGATCGAGCCAACCGGCAGGTATAGGGCAGAGGCCGAGAATCAAATCCAGGCTGCCGGATGCCGTACCCGAACAGACAGCGTCCGGGTGGTGGAGGTTCTGTTCACCGCTACGCCGGAGTTTTTCAAAGGCAAGAAGCTGCCCGAAGTCCGGCGCTACTTTGAAGAAGTGCTCTGCTTCTTCGAGCAATACCAATCCAGAGAAACGATCATCTCCGCCGTGGTGCATATGGACGAGAAAACGCCCCATATGCACCTTTCTTTTGTTCCGCTGACCGCAGACGGCCGCCTGAGTGCCAAGGAGATCGTGGGCAACAAAAAGAAGCTGACCTGGTGGCAGGACAAGTTCTGGGAACACGTGGTCCAAAAATACCCCGACCTGGAGCGCGGCGAGAGCGCAAGCCAGACGGGACGCGACCACATCCCACCCCGCATTTTCAAGGAGATGACCCGCCTCAACAAGCAGCGCCAGAAGTTGGAGGAACTGCTTACCGGCATCGGGCCTCTTAATAGCAAAAAGCGGGCCGCCGAAATCTCCAAACTGCTGGACGGTTATATCCCGGCTGTGGAGAAGATGCACACTCAGCTCAAGAAGTACAACGTAGCCTTCACCGAGACGGCCACAGAGAACAAGCAACTGAAAAAGAAGGCCGCCGAGTTGGAGCAATCTCTGGAAGCTGCCACCAAAACCAGCGTCCTCAAGGAGCTGCGGGACGCACAGCTCCGGCGCGATTATGAGGATGCTCTGGCATTGCTGGAACGGATACCGAAAGAGGTTTTGGACGAATTCAGGAGGCCCAAAGCCGCCCAGCGTACTGCCGAACTTTGAACCATGAAAAGGAGAATGCCAATGAAGAAAAATAACAACACACCCACAAATTTCACCTCAGAAACCTTGCAAAACACCCCCGAAACCGGTACAATGGAATCAGTCACCCAAAACAATGCCGTCAAGTCTCCGAACTCTGACCTGAAACAGCCCGAACGGAAAGCCTGTGTCTACACGGTGGAGGAGGTGGCGCAGATGCTGGCCATCAGCCTGCGCTCTGCCTATAACCTGTGCAACAGCACCACCGAGTTCCGTGTCTTACGGGTAGGCGGAAGCATCCGCGTCCCCAAGCACAGTTTTCACGCCTGGCTGTTCCGGGCAGCCTGACAAGGAGGCAGTTATGGCATATATCACAAAACGAGGCGGCTCTTATGGCGTCCGCTACACCTACCAGGACGAGCACGGCAAAAGCTGCGACAAATGGGAAAGTTTCTCCACCAAAGAGGAGGCGATGAACCGCAAAAAGCAGGTCGAGCACGAGCTGGCCAGCGGCACCTTCCTGATCCCTTCAACGGTAACGGTCGGTGAGTTCCTGATGGACTGGCTGCCCAAACAGTGCAGCAAGCATAAGTGGGCACCCAAGACTTATCAGTCCAATCTGTCCACCATCCAAAACCTTATTGTTCCCTATATCGGAAACATGGAGATGCAGAAGCTCAAGCCTTATCACTTGGAGAACCTGTACAGCACTCTGAGCAAGACGCCTTGCGGCCAGTATATCGAAGGCAAAAAGCAGAAGCTGACCCCCAAACAAAAGCAGCGGCTGCTTTCCGGTACCACCATCCATGAGGTCCACCGATTGCTGCACACCGCATTCCTCTATGCGGTGGAGTGGGGCATTCTACTGAAAAGCCCCGTCCCTCTGGAAGGCCCCAAAAAGACTACCCAGGAGCGGAGCATCTGGAGCGTTGAGGAAATGCGGGCGGCCCTCGCCAGCATGGAGGATCCTATCCTTCATCTGGCGGTCCACCTGACTCTGGTTGGCGCACTGCGGGAAGGCGAAGTAGCAGGGCTTACCCCGGAAGACATCGACTTTGACGCTGCCGGCGGGGTCGGTACCTTTTCGGTCAACAAGTCGATGCAGCGGGTACAGAAAGAATCTCTAAGCCAAGTAGGCGACAGTTGTGTGTTAAAAGCATTTGAGGACAAGCGAGAGGGCAGCAAGACCCTTCTGATTCTAAAAAGCACCAAAACAGATGCTTCTCGCCGGATCATCTTCCTGACCACCGCCCTTCGGGAGGAACTGAAATGCTGGCTGGAACAGTTAAAGGCCGACGAGGCCCGTGCACCAGAACGCTACCACGACAGCGGAATGCTTCTCCGCCTGCCCAACGGTCAGGCCGTGGAGCCGGTCCTCATCCGCAAAAAGTTCCTCAAGTGGCAGGACGCGCACCCGGAATTTCCCCGCATCGTTTTTCATGGGCTGCGGCATTCCAGTGCCACCTACCAGCTGATGATCTCAGGCGGCGATGTGAAAGCCGTACAAGGCACGACGGGCCACGCCAGTGCAGATATGCTGGTCAATACCTATGCCCATATCCAACAGACTTCCCGCAAAGAGCTGGGGCAAAAGTTCGAGGAGAGCTTTTACAAGGAAACCGGTAAGCCCGCTCAACCGTCTGAGATAGCCGGTGAGGCCGCCATCTCCATGTCCGCCTTGCTCGATCTGTTGAATAACGCCGATCCTGCGGTGAAGGCACAGCTTCGCCTGGCCCTCATGACCTGATGCAAATTCGGGCACAAACTGCAAAGGAATTCCACAGGATATAAAATCCTCCTGCGAAAAGCCTGACCGTGCAGAAACCGTGCACCGACCGTGCACTCCCCGCCTTTGAGCGGGTACATAAAAAGAAAAAGCGTCAAATCTTACGATTCAACGCTTTCTCTTTGGTGCGCTCGTGGGAACTCGAATCCCAGGCCCTCTGATTAAAAGTCAGATGCTCTACCGACTGAGCTACGAGCGCATATTTTGGGGCAGAAAAACTGCACAGTGCTATACTGCCCGACTATTCTACCACAGCTGAAGCCAAATTGCAAGACCTGACGCAAAAAAGTCCGCCGGCGCGGCAGGAAGTTCCTCTTTACAAAGGAAAACAAAATAGTTACAATGGGAGATATACAGCGTGCCCGGTTTTGCACGTTCCTGTGCGCCAGGACACCGGGCGGAGCCCCGTCCCCCACACCACTGTAAAGGAGCGATAGATTTATGAAGATCACTCGCCGTCTGCTGCTGCGCTGCTCGGCAGTTTTTGCCGGCTGCCTGGTTTTTACCGGCGCCAGCACCAAGGGCAGCTTCATGGATTGGCTGCAAAAGGTGTTCGGCAAGGAGGAAGCCGCTTCCTCCAGCGCCGCCTCCTCTGCCGCCTCCTCCCAGCCTGCTGCCAGCAGCGCCCCGGCGCTGCCCCCCTACGATGCCGACCCCCTCACCGGTGAGGCCAAGACCGGCAACGGCCGGATCATCGGCGTCATGGTCAACAACATCTGCAACAGCGCCCGCCAGAACGCCCGGCCCCACCGTGGCCTGTCGTCGGCCTCCATCCTCATCGAGTCCAAGGTGGAGGGCAACATCAGCCGCCTGTGCGCCCTTTATAACAATGTAGACGCCATTCCCGAGGTGGGTCCCCTGCGCTCGGGCCGGGACCAGTTCCTCCAGCTGATTATGCCCTGGCAGGGCCTGTATTACCACGACGGCGAGAGTGTGTTCTGCACCCAGTACATCAGCCAGTGGAATTATTCCGGCCTGAACATCGGCGGCAAGAGCTACTTCAACACCCCCACCCATCCCCATGTGGCCCACCGGGACAGCCGGGGCGGCGTGGTGGCCTATGAGCACACCGAGTTCACCTCGGGGCCCGAGATCCGTCAGGCCACCCAAAACGCATCCATCGGCCTGACCTACAACTACGACACCACCTTCTTCCCCTTCACCGACTACCGCACCGGCGAGATCGAACTACTGGAGGGTTATGAGGCCGCCCGGTCGGTCACCGTCCGCCATTCGGCCAACTATCAGTCCGCCTTCAGCTACAGCAGCCCCGACAAGGTCTACCGGATGCAGATGTACAGCGCCCGCACCGGCCAGTTTGAGGCCGCTGTGGACGAATTGAACGGCCAGCAGCTGGCCTTTGAAAACCTGGTGGTCTGCTTTGCCCCCATCGCCGCCTATCCCGGCGACTCGGGCGACGTCCAGCAGGTCCAGTACATCGCCGGCGGCGAAGCCTACCTCTTTACCCGCGGCCGGGTGCGGGTCTGCCAGTGGTCCAAGCTGGCCCCCGACCTGCCTCTGGAACTGACCGACAACGGCCAGCCGGTGTCCCTGAACCGCGGCCGCACCTATCTGGCCATCGTGGACGAGGACGAGCAGGGTTACTTCACCTTCAACGCCTGATTTTGGAAGGATTTTCGCCATGAAGAAACACACTCTGGCATGGGCGGCCCTCTGTTTTTCAGTGCTGATGCTGACCGGCTGCGCCCTGTTTGCCCAGCAGAGCCGCTCTGCCGCGGAGGAGGATACCCTTGCCCTGGACCCTCTCACCGGCGAGGCTGCCCGCTGGCCGGGCCAGCGGCCGGCCGCCGTCTTTATTGACAACGGCCCGGAGGCCAGCCGTCAATGGGGTATCGGGGAGGCGTCGGTGGTCTTTGAGGCCCTCACCGAGGGGGAAAACGCCACCAGTCTCTGTCTGGTCTACCCTTCCCTGGAGGCGGTTCCCAAGACGGGGCCGGTGGCCCAGGGGCGGGACCTCTATCTCCAGCTTCTGGCCTGCCAGCAGGTAATCCCCATTCAGCGCGGCGCCACCGTCTACGCGGCCAATTTCGAGGATTATTACGAGGTTCTCCCTCTGGACGCTCTGTCCCTGGGGATCAAGGGCTTCACCTATGAGGGGGTCTGGGGCCAGCCCGACCAGATCAGCTGGACCACCAGCGGCGCCGACCTGCTGCCTCTGGCCGACAGCGCCGGGGTTTCCCTCCATGTACAGCCCAAGACCGACCCGCTGTCCGCCGACAGCGACGCTTCCGGCGGAGAATCCACCGCCAAGCTGCCCCCGCTCCTTCCCTTCGGCGAGACCGCCAACGGCAAGGAAGGCGCTTCCTCGGTGGAACTGGTCTTTTCTCCCTCCAGCTCCACCCACTTCACCTACGACGAGGGCACCGGCCAGTACCTGATGGCCCGGTCGGACGGGTCCCCTCAGACCGACGCCAACACCAGCACCCAGGCGGGTTTTGACAACCTGCTGATTCTCTACAGCGCCCCCTCCCTGCGGGACGACGGCTATTGCTGGGGATACGATCTGACCATGGGCGCCGGGGTATACCTGAACGGCGGATCGGTATGGAGCATCCTCTGGATGCCCGGGGTGGACTCCACCCTCGCCATCTACAATTCGGACGGCACCGCCCTGAACATCCATCCCGGCACCAGCTACATCGCCCTTATGGGCAGCGTGGCCGGCCAGGAAGTCATCCTGCGGGACAGCCAGGGCACCGAGATGACCGCCAACTGATCCCCCTTCTGCATCAGCAAATCAAACAACGCCGCCCTCTGCCGGACAGGCAGGGAGCGGCGCTTTCTTTTGACGGTGCAGGAGCGCAGGGCGCTCCCTTTGGCCCGGTTTTACCGGTAGGATTCGTTTTCCTCGGTCTCGGCCTGGCCCCGCAGGGTGTCGGCGTAGCCGTAGGGCACGATATCGATGGCCTCCACCATCCGGTCCCGCATCCACAGCTGGACGTCGGTCTGGACGGTATAGCCGCAGCCGGGGTCGGCCATCCACTGTTCGGGGCGGCGGCTGGGCAGGGCGTGCTGGGACAGCATGCTGACGATGACGCCGCCATGGGTGACGCAGGCGGCCTCGGTGACGTCCATCCGGATCATATACTCAAACAGTTTCAGGAGGGACTCGCCGCACCGCCGGTGGAAATCCGCCGTGGGCTCGGCCCCCTCGGGGGTGAAGCCGGAGCCGGGGGTGATCCAGCGGGAGAAATCCGGGTCCTTCACCAGCTCTTTCACCGGGCGGTTCTCAAACACGCCGAAATGAGCCTCCCGCAGGTCGTGGACGGTGAACTGATGGGCCGCCTCCGGGAAAAGGATGTTCGCCGTCTCGACCGCCCGCAGCATCGGGGAGGAAAAGACGGTATCCACCTCCGGGTAAGTAAACCGCGCCTGCAGCTCGGCCAGCTGGGCCCGGCCCTCGTCGCACAGGGGCAGGTCGGTCCCGCCGCCGATGTACCGACCCTCCAGATTGCCGGCGGTCAGGCCGTGGCGGATCAGATGCAGCTTAAAGGTCTTCATGCAAACAACGCACCTCTTTCGTACCAGAGCCCCGCGCTCCAAAAAAATTTTGCGCCCGCGGCGCGCCGCAGACACAAGATAGGCGGGGAATATGGTTAAGTGTATCATATATCTGGTGGCAGGGCAAGTCTTTTGACAAAAACGACGAAAAATCACGCAAAACATCGGCGATTTTTTCCTTTACAAGTCGTTTTCCCTTGTGTATAATCAACATGTTGTTGAAAGAAAGGTAAAAAGGGCTTTTTTCGTCGGCTATGCGGAAACCATCAAAGCCCGGGAGGATCATTCATGGAATTCAACCGTATCATCAAGCTGCTGCGCACCGAGCGGGGCATCACCCAGAAACAGGCCGCGGAGGATCTGCATATTTCCCAGGCCCTTTTGTCCCACTATGAAAAAGGCATCCGGGAATGCGGCTTGGACTTTGTGGTCCGGGTTGCGGACTACTATGGGGTGTCCTGCGACTATCTGCTGGGCCGCAGCGCAGACCGCACCGGCGCCGTCCTGACGGCCGACGACATCCCCAACCCCGACAAGATGAAGGACAGCGTCTACCACGGCAGCGTTCTGCCCACCATGAACAAAAAGCTGATTTCCAACAGCCTGAACGTCCTCTACGCCAAGGTGGGCCAGTGCCACAACAAGGCCCTGGTCACCGAGATCAGCACCTACCTGATGATGTCGGTGTACAAGATGTTCCGTCTGCTGTACACCAGCGGCCCCCACAACTCGGCCAGCATGTTCAGCATCAGCGAGGGCCAGTGGAACGGCTATTCGGACGCCGTGATGCGGATGGCCGAGGCCAACGTCAACGTCCTGCTGTCGGGCGGCAGCATCAAGAACGGCGAGGGCCTGGACGACACCGAGCCCCTGGCCATGACCACCGAGAGCCTGACCCGGGAGTTCCCCCTCTATGCTTCCAGCCTGCTGAACCTGATCAAGACCAGCGAGACCCGCATCCGCGGCCTCACCCCGCCGGACGAGAACAAGTAATCCTAAAAAACACCAGCGCCCCCGCGTCAGTTAAAACGCGGGGGCGCTTTTTTGCGTCAAGCCGGCAGATTGTTCTCGATAAAGGCGCCGATGTCCTCAAAGACTTCCTGGCGGTTCAGCTCCACCAGCAGCTCATGCCGGGCCCCGGGATAGAGTTTGACCTCCACCGACCGGACCCCCGCGTCCCGGAGGCTCTGGGCCGCCTTGCGGACGCCGCGGCCCTTGTCTCCCACCGGGTCATCGTCTCCCGCCACAAACAGCAGGGGCAGGTCTTTGGGCACCTGGGCCAGCAGCTTTTTGTCGCACAGGCGGGCCAGGCCGGTGAACAGGCTGTGATAGCCGTTGAGGGTGAAGCGGAAGCTGCACCGCTCCTCGGCCAGGTAGCGGTCCACCTCGGCCTGGTCCCGGTTGAGCCAGTCTTTGGAGGTGCGGGCCGGCTCAAAGCTGCGGTTGTAGCTGCCAAAGGCCATGCCGTCCACCAGTTTGCTGCGGTAATGCCAGCCCTTGAAAGCCGCCATCAGGCGGCACAGGGCCCGGCCCGCCAGGACCACCATCCGGGGCTGCCAGCCGGTGCCCATCAGGATGGCGCCGGTCAGTTCCTCCCCGTGTTCGCAGAGGTACTGACGGGCGTAAAAGGAGCCCATGCTGTGGCCCATCAAAAACCATGGCAGTCCCTCCAGCTGGGGCAGAGCTTTGGCCCACCGGGTGACTCCATAGATATCGTCCAGCAGCAGACGGTTGCCGTCCGGCTCGCCGAAATAGCCGTATTCCTCCGGCGACGCCGCCGAGCCACCGTGGCCCAGGTGGTCGTGGCCCACCGACGCAATCCCCCGCCGGGCCAGCCAGCGGGCCAACTCCTCATACCGGCCGATGTACTCCACCATGCCGTGGGTCATCTGCAGCACCGCCCGGGGCCTGCCCTCGGGCAGGCAGACCATGACGTTGAGGCGGGCGCCGGGGCGGACCGAGGGAATCTTATAATACTGCACGCCGCTCACGGCTCCACACTCCCTTCCCCGACCATTTGCCCGGGCTGCAGGGAGGCAATCTTTGCGCAGCAGGCCGGGCAGATGCAGCAGCCTTCAAACACCACTGCGTGATCGTCCACCGCACCGCAGAAGGCGCAGGCCTTGGGCGGGATGTATTTGCGCATGACAATAGCACCGTTTTCCGCAAAGATCTCCACTTTGCTGTCGCCGGTCAGACCCATGGCGGTGCGCAGCTCCTTGGGCAAGACCACACGGCCCAGATTATCGATCCCGCGGACGATCCCGGTGCTCTTTTTTTTCTTCATGTCGTTCTCCTTTTTGCGCGATCATTCGCGACCTATCCCTTCAGAAAGGGACCGGGCGCCGACGCGGCGCAAACACCGGTTCTTTCCTGTTTTTTCCAGTATACAGGAAGGAACAGCATTCGTCAAGAATTCCGTCTTTGTTCGACAAGAAATACTTTCGGGCGGGGCGCTTCGCCGCCCCTTATGGAGAAAAAGAGCGAACCAAAGCGTTTTTCACCGCACAAAACCGCATCCCCTGCCGCAAAAGCGCAAAACGGCCCGCGCCGCGCCAAAACAGGGCGCAAACGCGGGCCGAAACGGGTTTCTTTCTGTCGGATTGGCTCACAGCTGGAGCAGGCCAACCTTGCGGTAGACCTTCTGGATCATGCGGTCGGCGATGCGGGAAGCTGCCGCTGCGCCCTCCTTCAGGACGCCGTCCACATAGGCCTTGTCGGCCAGGATGCGGGCGTATTCGCCCTGGATGGGGGCCAGGCCGTCGGCCACTGCCGCGCCCACGGCCTCCTTAAAGACGCCGTAGCCCTGGCCGTCAAACTCCCGCTCCACTTCCTCGATGCTCTTGCCGGTGAAGATGTGGTAAATGGCGATCAGGTTGGAGACGCCGGGCTTGTTGGCGGGGTCGTACCGCACCACGCCGTCCGAGTCGGTCACTGCACGCTTGAACTTGCGGGTGATGGTATCCCGGTCGTCGGTCAGCAGGATGAAGGCGTTGACGTTGGTGTCGCTCTTGCTCATCTTGTGGGTGGGATCGGCCAGGGACATGATCTTGGCGCCCTCCTTGGTCACATAGCCCTCGGGCAGGGTGAAGGTGGGGCTGTAGGCGTTGTTGAACCGCTGGGCCACGTTGCGGGCCAGCTCCAGGTGCTGGGTCTGGTCCTGTCCCACCGGCACCAGGTCAGCGTTGTAGATCAGGATATCGGCGGCCATCAGGGCCGGATAGGTGAACAGGCCGCCGTTGACGTTGTCGGGGTGCTTGGCGCTCTTGTCCTTGAACTGGGTCATGCGGCTCAGCTCGCCGAACTGGGCATTGCAGCAGAGAATCCAGTTCAGCTGGGTGTGGGCCGGAACATGGCTCTGGACAAAGAGGATGCTCTGGGCCGGGTCGATGCCGGCGGCCAGCAGCATGGCGGCCGCCTCGCGGGTGTTGCGGCGGAGGGCCGCGGGGTCCTGGCGGACGGTCAGGGCGTGGAGGTCAGCCACCATATACAGGCAGTTGAACTGATCCTGAAGCTTGGCCCAGTTGCGGACTGCCCCGATATAATTGCCCAGGGTAAAGGTGCCGGTGGGCTGGATGCCCGACAAAATAACGCGTTTGCGCTCGCTCTGCTCGCTCATAAGAAAGCCTCCTGCAAATCAACTGTAAGGGAAATCTGCCCGGCGGACCGTCCCGGGGACCCGGGGCCGGGGTATTCCGGCCAACAAAAAAGTCCCTGACAAAGCCCGGCCTGCCGGTCTTGTCAAGGACGAATCAACATTGGATCCGCGGTGCCACCTTGCTTTGCGGCCCACTGGCCGCACCCTCTGACGGGATGCCAACACATCCCCGGCGCTGACGTGCGCCCTGCCGTCGCGGGATACCCAGGTCCTGCGCCCTTCCCCCGCGCCCTCGGCGGCCCATAGCGGCGCGCATCGGCCCGCCTGCTTTTCAGCTGCCGCAGGCTCTCTGATGGGAATGCTGTCGCCGCATCTTCCGCTTCATCGGTTTGTACATTAGACTATAGCACGTTTGCCATGCCCTGTCAAGGGCCCGCCGCCGACAGTATATTAACCTGAATTTTTTCCTAAAATTTGTGAATTTTGTGTATTGTGTGCAAAAGTTTTTCCCGCTAAAATAGGGATATGTAAGACAGGTCTGCAGGCTGCCCCAGGGGCCGGCCCTGCGCAAAAAACAGACAGGAGGGGTTTCAAACATGATGAATCTGGTCAAGCTGCCCACCAAGAACAAGCGGATGTTCCTGCGCGTCGCCAAAGGGCACTTCGCCACCAGCCACAGCCACATCAACTACTACATTGATGTGACCATGCAAAAGACCCGCCTGTCCGAGGCCGCCGAGGCCGCCCGGGAGCTGGTCCATATGTACAAGACCACCACCATCGTGGACACGGTTCTGTGTCTGGACGGCACCCAGGTCATCGGCACCTGTCTGGCCAACGAGCTGACCAAAGACGGTTTCCGCAACATGAACGCCCATCAGACCGTCTACATCATCACCCCCGAGTATACCACCGGCAGCCAGATCATCCTGCGGGACAACATCATCCCCATGGTGCGCGGCAAGCACGTGCTGATTCTGGCCGCCTCCCTCACCACCGGCTACACCGCCAAGGCCGCCATGGAAGCGGTGGAATATTACGGCGGCCAGGTGGCGGGCCTGTCGGCCATCTTTGCCACCACCCATGAGTTCATGGGCATGCAGGTCAACTCCATCTTTGACCCCAACAACCTGCCCGACTACACCAGCTATGAGTCCCGCGACTGCCCCATGTGCAAGGCGGGCCAGCCCATTGACGCGCTGGTGAACAGCTTCGGCTATTCGTCCCTGTAATATTGCCCTTACCTGGACCGCGGACTGCTTTCCCCTCTCAGCAGCCGCGGTCTTTTTGTGTCCCGGGGCAAAAAGATTTCCCGGCAGACATCCGCCCTGGGGCGCAGGTCTGCTGGGAAACGGTATGGCTGCCTCCGGCCCGCTCACCGGCCGGAGAAGTTGTTTCGATGAAAAAGTTAAGGGTTACTTGCTGGCGGTGTTCATTTCTACCACGATCAGGTAATACACGGCATCGTTGGGCATGGTGACTTTCCGCCCACTGACCGCATAGGTGACGTTCCCAATGTTGAAGAAGGGGTTGTCACTCCACTGCTTGAGGCCCTCGTCCACCCCCAGAATGACGGCTGCCGCCGCCTTTTCGGGGCTGTCCAGGGTGCCCAGTTCCTCAATTTTGGCGATATCTACCGACAGGCCCACCTGAGAGGCAATGGCCGAGGCTGCACTGCTGGCGCTGACGCCAGCCTCCAGCTCCTTGTCCGAAACCACAAAGGCGGTGCCGTACTTGGTGCTGTCCTCGCGGTAGCCCCGCTCGGCGGCAATGAAGCCCAACAGCGTGTTGGCATCCCGCACGCCGCGGCTCAGCATATAGTCTGCCGTCGCCTCCACGGCCTCATTCAGGTCGTCCAGAGTCTTGGCCTTGGCCTCGCTGTCCACCTTCCGCAGGGCACTGTTGACCTGGGAAACCGTCATTGCGCTTCGGTTGCTGGCCGTGCCGCCTCCGCCGCATCCAGTCAGCATACCAACTGCCATCACAGCCGACAGCGCCAGGGCCATCCATTTCTTTGCTTTCATCATCCTTACACCTCATTTCCGGAGCATCCCGCGCTCCCGGTTTCATTTGCGGATTTTCAGGCGAAAAACCCCCGGCTGGGCCGGGGGCGACTGCATCGTTGCATCAGACTTTAGGAAGCCATCTTGATCTGTGCGGCAAAAACCCAATATACCGTGCCGTCCGGTGCAGTTGCTTTTGTGCCGCTCACATTGTAAGTCATACGAATGTGGTTATCAGTGATATCCGACAACAGGCCCAGGGTGCCATCCACTGCCAGAACCAGAGTCGCTGCATATTTTTCAGGGGTGTTGATGGGTGCCATAGCCGTCACTTTGCTGCTATTTGCCCCAATGTAAGAAGCCAAGCCGCCAGCGCCTGTATTGGTTTTCAGCTGATTTTCCTCGACCACCGAGGTCAGACCAAAGGTCACACGGGGACCAATAATGCCCAATCCGCCCAGGATCTGATCCAAAATGCTGCTGGCAATGCTCTGTGCTGTCCAGCCCATGGAATTGCGGACACTACGGTCAAACGAACTAATCGAACCGGTGGAAACAATTTCACGCGCCGCATTGCGCACCGCATTATTCAGGGTGCTGTCGCTGCTCACGGTGATATCACTGCCCACATCTTCCAGCAGATTGTTTACCTGGCTGGTGCTCACCGAGCCGCTGACACCGCCGCCGCCTCCGCAGCCGGCCAGCACACTGACGGCCATCACCGCGGCCAGAGCCAGCGCTACAAACTTTTTCATCTTCATACTTGTTACACCTCGTTTCATTCTGTCGGAATCTTGTAAAACAGTCTTTCAAACAGGCAGGGCAGCCTGTCACGAACCCTTGGTCATCACAAACAACAGCATTTCTTCCCCGTCCCGGGTGGTAAACGAGGCTACAGCCGCCGCATAGGCATCGCCGTGGCCCTCTTTATACAGCTGCTGGGCAAAAGACGCCGCCGTCTGTTCGTGGCGGTTGGGGTTTCCCCAGGGGCTGTTGGGCCAATAAGAGCTGTCATACACGCTGCAGATCAGGGGAGGCGTTCCGATTTCCCGCGCAATCTGGCTGCGGACGGCAGCGGGCTCCGGGTCAGGCCGCTGGGCGCCCTCCAGGTTCTGGGCCGCCTGTTCCACCGCCTGATTCAGGGCGTCCTGTTCGGTCACGGTGATGTTCAGCCCATCCTTCTGCAGAATATCCTGAATCACATCCTTGTTCAGATGGATGAGCCCGCTTTGGGCTCCCAGTCCGCACCCGCTCAGCAGGCAAACCGCCAGAACCGCCGTCAAAAGCAGCAAAAGCCATCGTCTGTGTCTCATAGCAGCGTTCCTTTCTGTTGACAGGAGGAAAAATCGCCTTCCCGAACCATTGGAAAAGATTCCCTCCATTGGTTTAAACGTACCATATTCAAGTTATATTGTCAACAACTTTACTTCGCTATCAACAAAAATACAACCAAATTAAAAAAACAAAGCCCCCGGCGGACAAGCCGCCGGGGGTATATAGCAAGGGTCCGTAATAAGCATTTCAGGGGCCGCCGGTGCGGAACGCCGCAGGCGGACGGGCCCGGAGCGGAACCATTCTGCGCAGACTGTGCATCTTGCCTCGGTTCGCTCCAGTTATGCGGACATCATATCACATTTTTCACAGATTGTCAACGATTTCAGACCATTTTGTCCGTCCGGTGCGCACTGCTTTTTGTGACCGGCGATCAGCCGCGGTCCGCCCTGCTGCCCCGGATGTAAGGGTCATGCCAATAGCTCCAAACCAGCTGCGCGCACATAAAGCACCAGATCACCGGCTCGCAGAGGATCACGGCATTGTAGCCGAACCGGGGGATGAAGTAGAGCATGAACAGAATCTTGCCCACCAGCTCGATGCCGCTGGAAATCAGGGGCAGGATCTTCTGGCCCAGGCTCTGCAGGGCATAGCGGGTGGCCAGCAGGACACCCAGCACCGAATAGAAGGGCGCAGTCCACCGCAGGTAGCGGGCGCCGTTTTCCAGGACCACCGACTCGCTGGAGCCCGAAATCAGACCCACCAGGTTCCCGGCCCACAGCCACATCAGGACGGTCATGACCACGGCGGTGCCCAGGCCAAACAGCCAGATCTGCCGCATTCCCTTGCGGATGCGGTCGGCCTTGTCGGCGCCCCGGTTCTGGGAGACGAAGGTGGAACCGGCGTTGGCCATGGCGATGACCGGCATATCGGTGATGGTAAACAGCTTGCGGGCGGCGGTATGGCCGGCAATCACCAGGGTTCCCAGGCCATTGATGCCGTATTGCAGGATCACCGAGCCCGCCGACACAATGCTGCTCATCAGGCCCATGGACAGGCCCTGGGTCACCAGTTCCCGGTAGAGGCCCTTTTCAATGGAGAAGTGTTCCCGGCCGGGGACTAGGTGTTTGGCCCACTTGTAGATGTAGACGAAGCAGAGCACCACCGACACGGCCTGTGCCAGAACGGTGGCCAGGGCCGCGCCCCGGACCCCCATTCCCAGCCCGGCCACAAACCAGTAGTCCAGAGCCACGTTGAGGCAGGAGGAGAAAATCAGGAACACCAGAGGCATCACGCTGTTGCCCACCGCCCGCAGCAGGGCGGCGCACAGGTTGTACATGAACATGACCACCACATACTGGGCGATGGGGCGGATGTAACTGTAGGCCTCCTCGATGATCTCGGCCGGGGTGTCCAGCGCCACCAGCAGAGGGTGCAGGAACAGCAGGCCCACCAGGGTGATGAGGGCCGAGGACACCAGGCCAATGACCAGCGAACCGGCCACCGTCTTTTTCACCTTGTTGTAGTCCTCTGCGCCGTAGGCCCGGGCGGTGACGATGGCCAGGCCGTTGCCGATGCCCAGGCCAAAGCCCACCAGAAGCTCATAAATCGACCCGCAGGCGCCCACCGCCGCCAGGGAAGTATCTCCCAGGATGTTGCCCACGATCATGGTGTCGGCGGCGTTGTACAGCTGCTGGAACAGGTTGGAAATAAAAATGGGAATGGCGAACACCAGCAGATTGCGGAAGATGGGCCCGTGAATCAGATCCACCCGCCGGCCTTTGGATCGCCCCAGAGTTTGTGTTGTATCCATTGCGCCTCCTGTTTGTTTGTGCAGACATCAAGACACGGCTCCCGCATAGGCGGAAGCCGCGTTTTGTTGTCTGTTGAATTGGATCAAATTTCCTCGGTTTCAAAGCCGGCGCCGGTCAGAACCTGCACGCTGGTGAAACCTGCCGCCTTGATCTGGCGGGCGGCCTCCTCATAGCCGTAGGTCAGGCCGTCCACCGAGTGGGCGTCGGCGGTGATGATGACCTTGCCGCCCATCCGGTTCCACTCCTTGAGCATCCACTCGCTGGGGTAGAAATCATCCCGGTAGCCGCGGAAGACGCCGCCGGTGTTCACTTCCAGCACACAGCCGGCCGAACGGGCTGCCTCCAGGGCGCCCAGAGCGGCGGCGCGGTAGCGGTCGCAGTTCTCGTCGAAGAATTCGCCGTCCCGGTTCAGCTTCTTGATCAGGTCGATGTGGCCCAGAATGTCGGGCTTCTGGGCGGCCACTTCGGCCACCGAGCGGAAATAGGCCTCGGTGGCGGCCAGGCCGTCCCCGCCGAAGTCTGCATCAATGCAGGCCTGCAGGTCCTGCTTGCGGAAATCGATCTCATAGTAGCGGTCGGTGTTGGCCCCGTGGAGATAATGCACGCTGCCGATCCAGTAGTCGTACCCGATGCGCTTGTCGTCCGAGAACTGGTCCCACTCCAGACCGCAGAGGATATCCACCTTGCCCTTGTACTCTGCCTTCAGCTTTGCGATGGTGGCCTTGTACTGGGCCGTGCGGCGGGGGCTCATGCAATATTCCCGGTCGCAGGGGGTATGGCTGTGCCCCGTGAAGCCCAGCGTTGTCAGGCCCTGCGCGCAGGCGGCGGAGGCCATCTCCTGCAGGGTATTTTTTCCGTCGCACAGCGTCGAGTGGCAGTGGACGCTGGATTTCATGAAGTTTGCCATAGCCTTGCTCACTGCATCCTTTCCTGTTTGACCTTATGGTCAATGACGTGTCGTTTTTCCAGCTCACGGGTGATGTCCTCCACCGTGATGCCGGCCTGTACCATCAGCACCAGAACATGATAGGCAAGGTCGCTGATCTCATAGACCGTCTCAGCCTTGTCTTCCTTTTCTCCGGCGATGATGACCTCGGTGCACTCTTCGCCCACCTTTTTGAGGATTTTTTCTTTGCCCTTTTCAAACAGGTAGGTGGTATAACTGCCCTCCTGGGGGTGGGTCTTGCGGCCCTTGATCAACTGATACAGCCCCTGCCAGCTGAACTGCTTGAGCTCATCGCTGACATAGACCGGGTTGAAAAAGCAGCTCTCGGCGCCGGTATGGCAGGCCGGGCCGCTCTTGACCACTTCCACCACCAGAGCGTCGGCGTCGCAGTCGGCGGTGATGGATACCACCCGCTGCACATTGCCGCTGGTTTCCCCCTTCCGCCAGATCTCCTGGCGGCTGCGGCTCCAGAACACCGTCCGCCCCTCCGCAATGGTCAGCGCGAGGGTTTCTGCATTCATGTATGCCAGGGTCAGCACCTCTTTGGTGTAGTGATCCTGCACGATGGCCGGGATCAGGCCCTGGCTGTCAAATTTCAGTTCCATACTCTCTCCTGCCCGTAAATGGGACATTAACAGTTTATCGTATTCCGGCCCGATATGCAAGGGGTCAGAGGCGCATTTCCACACCATTTTTTGCAAGATATTCTTTCAGCTCCCGGATGGTGAGCAGTTTCTGGTGGAAAATTCCGGCCGCCAGGCCGGCGTCGATCCCCTTGTGGCGGAACAGTTCCAAAAAATCTTCCTTTTTTCCCGCGCCCCCCGAGGCGATGATGGGCACGTTCACCCGGGCGCTGACAGCGTCCAGCATTTCCAGGTCAAAGCCGCCCCGCACCCCGTCGGTGTCGATGCTGTTGAGGCAGATCTCCCCTGCGCCGTTGGCAGCGCACTCGGCGATCCACTCCAGAGCATCCCGGCCGGTATCCTCCCGGCCGCCCTTGGCAAAGACCCGGAACTGTCCGTCCACCCGCTTGACGTCGGCGGACAGCACCACGCACTGGCTGCCGTACCGCTGCGCCGCCGCCGGGATGAGGCCGGGGTCCTTCAGGGCCCCCGAGTTCACCGACACCTTGTCGGCGCCGCATTTCAGCACCCGGTCAAAGTCCTCCAGGGTGTTGATGCCGCCCCCCACCGTCAGGGGAATGAAAATCTCGCTGGCCACCCGGGTCAGAATATCGGTAAAGAGGGCCCGGCCCTCAAAGCTGGCGGTGATGTCGTAAAACACCAGCTCGTCGGCTCCGGCGGCGTTGTACATCCGGGCCATCTCCACCGGGTCGGCCACATCCCGTATCCCCTCAAAGTTGACCCCCTTCACCACCCGTCCGTTGCGCACGTCCAGGCAGGGAATGATCCGCTTGGTAATCATAGGCGTTTATCCTTTCTTTTCGCACCGGCGGACGCAGGCGGCCAGGTCCAGCGCCCCGGCATAGAGGCTTTTGCCCAGAATGGCCGCCGCCGTTCCCATCTGGTCCAAAGCTTCCAGCTCTTCCATCCGACTGATGCCGCCGCTGGCGGTCACCGCCAGGCCGGGCAGGGTCTGGCGCAGACGCCGGTACAGGTCCAGGTTGGTCCCCTGCATGGCGCCGTCCCGGGCGATGTCGGTGCAGATGACGGCGGTGCAGCCCGCCTCATACAGCCGGCGGCAGAAGTCCAGGCCGTCCACGTCGCTGACTTCCTTCCAGCCGTGGATGGCCACCCGTCCGTCCTTCATATCCACCCCCACCGCCAGCCGGTCCCCATAGGTCTGGAGCATCCGGGCGGTGAAATCGAAATCGGTGACGGCCACGCTGCCCAGAATGCAGCGGCCCACCCCCAGTTCCAGATACTGTTCAATCCGTTCCTGGATGCGGATGCCGCCCCCCACCTCGATGTAGAGGCCGCCCTGCTGCGCAATGGCCCGGATGGCCTCAAAATTCACCGGGGCGCCGTCCTTGGCGCCGTCCAGATCCACCAGGTGGAGGCAGCTGGCCCCCGCCTGACGGAATGCCTCGGCCTGGGCGCAGGGGTCGGCCCCGTAAACCGTCATGCGGTCGTAGTCCCCCTGGGTCAGGCGGACCACCTGGCCGCCCCGCAGGTCAATGGCCGGAAAAATCTTCATGGTGTCCCCTCCTTTGTGGCTGCCGGCTCACAGTCCGGCAAAGGCTTTCAGCAGCCGCAGGCCGGTGTCCCCGCTCTTTTCGGGGTGGAACTGGGTGCCGTACACCAGCCCCGACCGCACCACCCCGGTGACCGGGATGGAATAATCGCTGACCGCCAGGGTGCTGGCGGCGCAGTCCTTGGCGTAGTAGCTGTGGACGTAGTAGACGTACTCCCCTTCCTTCACATACCGGAACAGGGGGTCGTCCCGCAGGATGTGGAGGGCGTTCCAGCCGATCTGGGGCACCTTGAGGGCCGGGTCGGCCAGGTCGGGTTCCAGGGGGCAGACCGTCCCCGGCACCAGACCCAGGCCGGGATGCTCCCCATATTCATAGCTCTTGTCGAACAAAAGCTGCATTCCCAGACAGATGCCCAGCAGGGGCTTGCGGGCCGCCTCGGCCTTCACCACCGGCACCAGGCCGGCGGCGGTCAGCTTTTCCATGGCGTCCCCAAAGGCCCCCACCCCGGGCAGAATCACCCGGTCGGCGGCCTGAATCACGGCGGGGTCGGCGGTGACCACCGCCTCCAGACCCAGACTTTTCAGGCTGGAACGGAGGCTGAACAGGTTCCCCACCCCGTAATCAATCACGGCAATCATACCAGCAGTCCTTTCGTTGAGGGGATTTCGTCCCGGTGGGCCTGGTCCACCCGTACGGCGGCCGCCAGAGCCCGGGCGGCTCCCTTATAGCAGGCCTCCAGAATGTGGTGGCTGTTCTCGCCCGCAAACTGGACAAAGTGGAGGGTGGCAGGGACGCTGCGGGCAAAGCCCAGCCAGAACTCCTTGACGCACTCCACGTCAAAATCCCCCACCTTCTCGGTGGGGCAGGTCACCGACCAGTTCAGGGTGCACCGGCCCGACAGGTCCACCGCACAGAGGACCAGAGCCTCGTCCATGGGCAGATAGAAGCTGCCGTACCGCTGAATCCCCCGCATATCCCCCAGACCCTTGCGGAAGGCCTGGCCCAGGGCGATGCCGATGTCCTCGGCGGTGTGGTGATAGTCCACCTCCACGTCCCCGTGGCAGGTGAGGACCAGGTCAAACCGGCCGTGCCGGGCGAACAGTTCCAGCATATGGTTCAGAAACCCGCAGCCGGTGTCCACCTGATAAATCCCCGCCCCGTCCAGATCCAGGGTCAGCTCGATCTGGGTCTCGGCGGTGTTGCGTTCCACTCGTACTTCCCGCATGGTGTCGTCCTCCCTCGTTGTGTTGACGGGCCGGCAGGCCCTCTCACGGCCCGCCCAGAATCTCGTCCAGCCGGGCCATCAGGATTTCCATTTGTTCCAGGGTGCCCACCGTAATCCGCAGCCAGTCCGACGTGCGGGGCCCGCTGAAGTGGCGGACCAGCACTCCCTTGTCCCTCAGCGCCTGATACAGGGCGCCGCCCTCCATCCGGTCGGTGCGGGCAAAAAGGAAGTTGGTGCGGCTGTCGGTGAGTTCAAAGCCCCGCCGGGCCAGCTGTTCCGCGGCCCAGGCCCGGGTCTCACAGATCTGCTGGCGGGTCTCATTGAAATAGCCGGTGCTCTCCAGGGCCGCGATGCCGGCGGCCAGGGTCATCCGGTTGATATTGTAGGGGTTGAGGCTGGAGCGGACCCGTTCCAGGTCGGCGATCAGCTCTTTGCAGCCCATGGCAAAACCCAGCCGGGCCCCCGCCATCTGGCGGGACTTGGAAAAGGTCTGGACCACCAGCAGGTTGTCATAGCTGTGGATGAGGGGCACGCAGCTCTCGGCCCCAAAGTCCACATAGGCCTCGTCCACAATCACCACGTTGTCGGGGTTGGCGGCGGCGATTTTGGCAATCTCCTCCGGCGGCAGGGCCAGACCGGTGGGGGCGTTGGGGTTGGCGATGACGATGGTCTCCCCCCGGCCATAATATTTGGCCGGGTCCAGCCGGAAGTCCTCTTCCAGCGGGATCACGTCCTCCGGGATGTGGAGCAGCCCGCACCAGACGGCGTAACAGCCATAGGTCACATCGGCGTGGGCCAGCGGGTGGGTCTTGTCGCAGAAGGCCCGCAGGGCAAAGAACAGGTTTTCATCGCTGCCGTTCCCCGCCATCACCTCGTCGGGGTCGATGCCGTAATACCGGGCAGCGGCCTGGCGCAGGGCGGTGCAGGCCGGGTCGGGATACAGCTGCAGCCGGCCGGTCTCGGCCTGAATGGCCTCCACCACCGCCGTGGCGGGGGGATAAGGGCTCTCGTTGGTGTTCAGTTTGATGTAGGACCGGTCCTGCGGCTGTTCCCCGGGGGTATACGGCTTCAGGCTGGTCAGGGTCGGGCTGAGATAACGGCTCACTGGGACGCGCCCCCTTCTTCCTCATAGCGGATGGTCACGCTGCGGGCGTGGGCATGGAGGCCCTCTTTTTCCGCAAAGGCGGCGATCCGGTCCTTGACGGCCCCCAGGGCCTCCCGGGTGTAATAGATGAAGCTGGACCGCTTGACGAAGTCGTCCACACCCAGCGGGCTGGAAAACCGTGCGGTGCCGCTGGTGGGCAGGGTGTGGTTGGGCCCGGCGAAGTAGTCGCCCAGCGCCTCGGGGACGTTCCGGCCCAGGAAGATGCTGCCGGCGTTCCTGATCTTGCCCAGCACCGCAAAGGGGTCCTCCACGCAGACTTCCAGGTGCTCGGGGGCGATGATGTTGCAGACCTCAATGGCCTTGCCCAGATCCTGGCAGACAATAATCTTGCCGTTGTCGTCCACGCTGGCCCGGGCAATGGCCGCCCTGGGCAGCTGGGGAATCTGGACTTCCAGCTCGGCCTGAACCGCTTTGGCCAGGGCCTCGCTGTCGGTGACCAGCACCGGGCTGGCCAGCTTGTCGTGTTCGGCCTGGCTCAACAGGTCGGCTGCCACCCAGGCGGGGTTGCAGCCGCCGTCGGCCAGCACCAGGATTTCACTGGGGCCGGCGATCATGTCGATGCCCACCTTGCCGTAGACCATCCGCTTGGCGGTGGCCACATAGACGTTGCCGGGGCCCACAATCTTATCCACCGCCGGGACGCTCTGGGTACCGTAGGCCAGGGCCGCCACCGCCTGGGCGCCGCCGGTCTTGAAAATCCGGGTGACCCCCGCCACGCTGGCGGCGGCCAGAATGGCCGGGTTCACCTTGCCGTCCTTCCCGGCGGGGGTGGTCATGACGATTTCGGGCACCCCCGCCACCTTGGCGGGAATCACATCCATCAGGACGGTGGAGGGATAGGCGGCGGTGCCCCCCGGCACATAGACGCCGGCCCGCTCCACCGGGGTGTACTTCTGGCCCAGAATGACCCCGTCCTGCTCGGTCATCACAAAGTTATCGTGGAGCTGGCGGCGGTGAAAGGCCTCGATATTGGCCGCCGCCATCCGCAGCGTCTCCAGAAAATCCGGATCGGCGGCGGCCAGGGCCTCCTCCATCTCGGCGGGGGTCACTTCCAGGGCGTCCAGGTCGGCCCCGTCGAACTTCTTGGCGTAATCCCGCAGGGCGTCGTCCCCCCGGGCCCGCACATCGGCGATGATGGCCTCCACCACCGCCTCCACGTCTTTTTCCGCCCGCAGGTCCCGGTTGAGGATCTGATCGGGGGTCAGGTCTTCCAGACGGTACAGCTGAATCATCTTGTTTCCTCCTTCTGGCGGCGGGCCAGGGCCCCGCGCAGCTGTTCCAGCATCCGGTCGGCCGACCGGCGCTTGAACTGATAGCTGGATTTATTGGCAATCACCCGGGCCGAAATGGGCATGAACTCGGTTACCACCGCCAGCCCGTTCTCCCGCAGGGTGGTGCCGGTCTCCACGATGTCCACAATCACGTCGGACAGCCCCAGAATGGGGGCCAGCTCGATGGAGCCGTTGAGCTTGATGATCTCGATATCCCGGCCCAGGGAGGCGTAATACTCCTTGGCGATCCGGGGGAACTTGGTGGCCACCCGGATGGGGCGGCCGGGGTCGTCCCGATAGCCTGCCGGGGCGGCCACGCACATCCGGCACTTTCCCAGCCCGGTGTCCAGCAGCTCATAGACGTCGGCCTCGGCCTCCGACAGGATATCCTTGCCCACAATGCCGATGTCGGCGGCGCCGTGTTCCACATAAATGGCCACGTCGCTGGGTTTCACCAGGAAACACCGCACCCCGGCGGCCCGGTCCTCCACCACCAGCTTGCGGGAGGCGTTGTAGTCCTCGGGGGTGATGCAGCCGCCGGCGGCCAGCAGGTTATAGACCTTGTCGCCCAGGCGGCCCTTGGGCAGGGCCACATTCAGCAGGCCCTCGCCGGTTTCCTGCACCGGGGGCGGCGGGGCGGCGAGGCGGTCCAGCTCATCCAGATACACCGCAAAGCCGATGGCCCCCACCCCGGGGGTAAACTTCCGGGCCAGCAGGTCGTACCGGCCGCCCTTCAGCACCGGGCGGGGCGCTCCCCGCAGGTAGCCCTGCACAATCAGGCCGTTGTAATACTCCATCTCCCCCGAGAGGCTCAGGTCAATCTGGAGGCTCTGGCCCTCGGCGGCCAGCTGGCTTTCCAGGGCCCGCAGCTGGGCCACCGCCTCCTCCATGGCCGGGTTCCGGCAGGCGGCTACGGCCCGTTCCAGCACCTGAGAGGCCGGGCCGCAGAGGGTCAGCAGTTCCTGCAGGGCCCTGGCCCCTTCTTCCTCCAGGCCGGCGGCCCGGGCGGCGGCAGCCAGTTCGTGGCTGTTTCGGGCCCGCAGCCGGGCCAGAATCCCCTGCCGGGCGCTCTCGGGCACCTTGAAGGCCTCCAGCAGCCCCGACAGATAGCCCATATGGCCCACTTCCAGCTGCCAGGCCGAACCCATGGCGTCGGACAGCAGGGCCAGGGACCGGACCGCCAGGCTCACGGCCTCGCCGGTCTCGGCCTGCCCCACCTGACCAATATATTCCAGGCCCATCTGGGCAATTTCCTTGAAGGTATGGCTCTCCGCCGAGGGGCGGTAGACGTTCTCACTGTAATAAAACCGTTTGGTCTCCCCCGGCGCCGGCTGGGCGCTCTTGGCAATCGAGAGGGTGACGTCCGGCTTCAGGGCCAGCAGGCGACCGTCCAAATCGGTAAAGGTGATGACCTGCCGCGAGGCCAGAAACGTCTGGTTCTCCTGGTACAGGGCGTATTCTTCAAACTGGCCCATATGGTACTTGCGGCAGCCCGCCGCTTCGTACAGGGCGCGCAGTCCAAAGGAGGCCCGCTCCTTGGGCTGCAGGAGGGAAAGTTCAAATTCCATGGCAGCAGTTCCCTTTCTTCCGGATAACCTTGGGTGGATATGGGTCTATTATACTTTACTACGCTATCATTGTAAAGTAGCAATGTACCAGCTTTCCGCCGGGTTTCCGGGGCGGTTTCCGGGCGATTTGCACAGCTGTCAAACCAAAAAGGGGCGCACCGGTTTCCCGGTGCGCCCCATGGCTCATTGTGCGTCTTTCTCCTCGGCCTCGTCTGCAGCGGGCTCAGCCGGCTCCGCTTCGGCCTCCACGGCCGGTTCTTGGGCGGCGGTTTCGGTCTCTGCCTCGGCGGCCTTGCGGATGGCCTCGGCGTGGGCCTTGCCGGCGGCCACCCCTGCCTCATAGGCTGCGGCGGTCTTGTCGGCGGTTTCCTTGTCGGTCTCGGCGTCCTCCGCCAGGTCCACCGTCACCTGGACGGGGAACTTTTTGCCCATTTTCTTGGCCAGGACGGCGGCGCCCAGGCCCGCAGCGGCCACAGCGGTCACCGCGCCCAACAGTTGAAACAAAGCTCTCATTTGCAAACCCTCCTATGCATTGGCATGCGGTCTTGGGGGCCCGGCCCCCCGACCTTTATCGTTGACCGGCCATCCGGCCGGCAAACAGGACTTGTCCCCAGCCTGCGGCATCAAGCCGCAGCGGATCTGCAAAACGCCGGCAGCGCGGCTGCAGGGCAGATGCCGTCAGGAGAAGGCGACCACGTCGTTGAGGGGCTTGTGGGCCGGCTCCACCGAGGTGGCACTGAGAACGGGGCCCTTGCCCCGGTAGATGTTGTGGAACTTATAGCTCACCCGGGCGGTGACGGTGACCCAGCTGCGCTGTTCCAGGGCCTTGTAGCCGTCGTAGCTGCAGGGGAAGCCCACAAACTGGATGTCCTGCACGCAGCAGGTCATGGCGAAACGGCCGGGCACAAAGCTGTTTTTGCCGGCCCGGTTGGTCTGGCAGACCTGGGCCAGGAAGCGGACGGTCTTGCCCACATACTTCTGGGGGTCCTCCTGGCAATCCATATACCAGATGCCGAAATCGTCGTCCCCGATCTCGATGACTGGCGCCTCGATGTCGAAGGGCAGCGGGTCGGGGATGTCGTCGTAGGCCACGCTGCCGTCGGCGAACTCATAGGCGATGTCGCACCGGCGGGAGGCCTGGCGCACCAGACGGTGCAGCTCCTGGCGGGCCTCGTCGGTGTTGACCTTTTCGGCCCGGTTAAAGACAATCAGCTCGCTGCGGGCGATCTTGTCCAGCATCAGGCTCCGCATGGCGTTGTCCCGGGCGTAGGTCAGGGCGGTGGTGCCGTCGGCGGTGGCGATGACCTGATAGATCAGCCAGTCGTTGGGCAGGGCGTCGGCCAGGTCCTGCAGCAGCCACATGCCGTTGTACTCGATGACCACCCGGCCTGCGTCGGTCTCTTTGGCCAGATTGGCCAGGTTCTGGGCGTTCAGCTCGGACTTCTCCTCCAGAACGCGGATGCTGGTGCCGGGGAAAGCGAATTTTTCGGGCTTGTACTCCTCTTCGCCTTCCTCGCAGACCAGCAGCAGGGTCTTGTCCCCCGAATCAAAGTTGGGGTCCTCAAACGTCTCCTGAATGAATTTGGTCTTGCCGCTCTCCAGGAAGCCCACAAACAGGTAGACGGGAATTTCCTTTGCCATAAACGAAACAATACTCCTTTTGGTGATGGGTCAAACAGGGGTCATGCCGCCGGGCGGCAGGCGCTCAGCAGCCGAACAGGGCTGCAATCCCCTTCTCGTCCAGCTTGGAACCGATGACCACCAGCTTGCCGCCCACGTCGGCGCTGCGGCTGCGGATCTCCCGCTCGCCGGGGACGTAGTCGAACTCCAGCCAGCCGTCGGCGCCGCCGTTGACGATGCCCTTGGAGCGGAGGATCATGCCGTACTTGCCGCTCTCCAGCTCGTCCAGAGCCTGCTCGATGGCCGCACGGGAATAGGTGCGGGCCGTCTCGACGCCCCAGCTGGTAAAGACCTCGTCGGCGTCATGACCGTGGTGGTGATGGTGGTGGCCGCAGCTGCAGGTGCCGTCCTCGTGGTGGTGATGCTCATGCTCCTCGTGGTCATGGTCATGGTCGTGATGGCAGCAGTGATCGTGCTCCTCATCTTCCTCGTGCTCATGCTCGTGGTCATGGCAGCAGCAGTGGTCGTGGTCCTCATCCTCGTGGTCGTGATGATGGTGATGATGCTCGTGCTCATCCTCGTCGTCATCGTTCTCGCCGTCGTGGTGATGATGGCCGCAGCTGCAGACGCCGTTCTCATCGTAGTGGTGGTGATGGTGGTGCTCGTCCTCGTCCTCATCGGCATGGGCGGCGTTGGCATCGGCAGCCATGGCCAGCAGCTGAGCCACAAAGTCGTCCTTCTCGGACATGGCCTTGAGGATCTGGTCGCCGGTCAGGTCGTCCCAAGGGGTGGTGACGATGGTGGCGGTGGGGTTCTTCTCCCGCAGCATGGCCACAGCGGCGGCCACCTTGTCGGGGTCGGCGGTGCCGGTGCGGCTCAGCAGGATGCAGCTGGCGTTGGACACCTGGTCGTTGTAGAACTCACCGAAGTTCTTCATATACAGCTTGACCTTGTTGACGTCGGCCACCGTCACAAAGCTGGACAGCTCCACGTCCAGATGCTCGGCCACAGCCTCCACGGCACGGGTCACGTCGGACAGCTTGCCCACGCCCGAGGGCTCGATGACGATGCGGTCGGGGTGGTACTGCTCCACCACCTTGCACAGGGCCTCGCGGAAGTCGCCCACCAGGGAGCAGCAGATGCAGCCGGCGTTCAGCTCGTTGATCTTGATGCCCGACTCCTGCAGGAAACCGCCGTCGATGCCGATCTCGCCGAACTCATTCTCGATCAGCACCACCTGCTGGCCCTGGAAGGACTCACGAATCAGCTTCTTGATCAGGGTCGTCTTGCCTGCGCCCAGGAAGCCGGAAAAAATATCAATCTTGGTTGCCATGATGTTTATTGCCTCGTTTTCTTCTCACACAAAAATCGTTTGGGACATCGGAGGGGGTTCAAGGGCCTTTTCCGGGCGGAAAGGGCGGGCGCAGACCGCCCGTCCCTCTGCCAAAGCCAAAGGCGGCAGGCGGACTTTTTGCCCGAGCCGGGCGGCGGCCGCGGCCTGTCACTCCCTGTGTGCCTCCGTGAACTTCATACACCTTTATTATAACAAACCTGTCAATGGCCGAAACGGCGATTTGAGGAATTTTTTGTAAATTTTTTGAGACCGTCCAAAGGGTTTGCATTCTGTCCGCCGGAATGCTACAATAGGGAGGCAAGTGCAAACCAACAGGGCCGGGCCATGGTCCCGGCCGGATTCTCATATTTAGAAAGAAGGGCTTACTTTATGTCTACTGTCAGCGAACGGCTGGCCGCCCTGCGCAGCGCCATGCGCGAAGTGGGCTGCCAGGCTTATCTGATTCCCACCGGCGACCCCCATTCCAGCGAGTATCTGCCCATCCACTACAACAGCCGGGAGTATTTCTCCGGCTTCACCGGGGAGAACTCCACCCTGGTGGTGACCCTGACCGCCAGCGCCCTGTGGGCGGACGGCCGGTTCTTCGTCCAGGCCGAAAAGGAGCTGGCCGGCACCGAAATCCAGCTGATGCGGATGGGCGAGCCGGGGGTTCCCACCGTGGAAGCCTACTGCGCCGACGCCCTGACCGAGGGCCAGGTGCTGGGCCTGTGCGGCCTCACCGCCTCCTGCCGGCTGGTGCGCAGCCTGCAGAAGGTGCTGGACCCCAAGGGTGTGGAGGTCCGCACCTACAATCTGGAGGACCAGCTGTGGACCGAGGGTCGTCCCGCCCTGCCCGCCACCCCGGCCTGGCTGCTGCCCGCCGAGTACGCCGGCGCCACCCCCGCCGAAAAGCTGGCCCGTCTGCGGGCCAAGCTGACCGAGCTGGGCTGCGCCGCCCAGATGGTGGGCAAGCTGGACAATCTGGCCTGGCTGCTGAACCTGCGCGCCATGGACATTGAGTGCACCCCCTATGCCATGGCCTATTGCTTTGTGACCCAGAACGACGCCGTCCTGTTCATCAACACCGACCGTCTGGCCTCCGAGGCCAAAGAGGCTCTGGCCGCCGACGGCGTCCGGCTGGCAGGCTACGACGAGATTCTGCCCTTCCTGAACGGGTACGGCGAGGCCCAGACCGTTCTGGCCGACCCGGATTCGGTGAACTTTGCGGTGTACAGCGCCCTGGAGGCCAACCCCGCCCTGACCGTCAAGGCCCTGGCCGATCCCCTGCTGCCCATGAAGGGCATCAAGAACGAGACCGAGCTGGCTCACACCCGGGAGTGCCACATCCGGGACGCCGTGGCCATGGTGCGGTTCCAGAAGGAGCTGGAGGAGCGGCTGGAGGCCGGCGAGACCCTCACCGAGCTGACGGTGGACGAAATCCTCCACAAGTACCGCAGCGCCCAGGACAAGTTCCTGGTGGAGAGCTTCCACACCATCGCCGCCTACGGCGCCAACGCCGCCATGATGCACTACCACGCCACCGAGGCCGACCACGCCGTTCTGGAGCGGAAGGGCTTCCTGCTGGTGGACTGCGGCGGCACCTATATGGACGGCACCACCGACATCACCCGCACCTATCCCCTGGGTCCCCTGACCGAGGAGGAACGTCTGTGCTACACCTGGACGGTCCAGAGCCACATCGACATCGCCAAGGCGGTCTGGCTGGACTACTGCACCGGCCAGATGCTGGACACCATCGCCCGGGAACCCCTGTGGCAGCACCTGATCAACTACCGCTGCGGCACCGGCCACAGCGTCAGCTTTGTGGGCAATGTCCACGAAGGCCCCCACAGCCTCAACGGCCGCAACCAGGTGGTCTTTGAGCCGGGCATGGTCATCACCGACGAGCCGGGCGTCTACGAGGGCGGCCGTCTGGGCATCCGCATCGAGAACGAGCTGGAATGCCTCCACAAGGAGACCAACCAGTACGGCCGGTTCCTCTGCTTTGAGCCCCTGACCTGGGTGCCCATCGCCACCTCCCCCATTGTTCCCGGCGTCCTGACCAAGGATCAGCTGGACTGGCTGAACGCCTATCACCGCCGTGTCTTTGAGCAGCTGGCCCCCCGCCTGAACGACGAGGAGCGGGACTGGCTGGCCCGCAAGTGCGCCGCCATCGGCGCCTGAGCCGCGCCGCGGTTTCCTGAATTCATCCCAAACAAAAAAGCCTCCCATCCTGGCTGAGCTGGATGGGAGGCACTTTTCGTCCAAAGGCAAAGGGCTGCGGTCAGGATTCCGACGAACCGGACTGCCGCTTTTGGGCTGAAGCAGCGCCCAGGGCGTTGGCGGCCTCGGTGGTCAGGGTATCCCACTTTTCCATGGCCCCCGACACCATATTTTCCAGCGGCCCGCTGGGCAGGCTGCTCTCCGAGATGTCCACCAGATACCGCCGGATGGCGGCCTTGTTCTCCTCGTACAGGCCCAGTTTTTCATACAGGGCTTTGTAGTAGGGAAAGACGGTGGTTTTCATCTTGACGATGGCCGCCGGGCTGATCTGGGTGTGAATGATGCTCTGGGGGTTCTGGACGTAGTAGTAGCCGGGCTGGTCGATGGCATAAAACCGGCGGGCATACTGGATATACTGCAGGTTGAACAGCAGATCCTCGGCCCAGTGCACCTGGCTGGCAAAGAAAATCTCGTGGTTCGCCAGGATCTCGCTGCGGTACAGCTTGTTCCACAGGACGCTGTAATAGTAGGAGGCGGGCTTGTCCATCAGGTGAAGGGCAAAGCCCTCGGTGTCCAGCAATCCTTTGGGCAGGAAGTTGTAGACCCGGATTTCCGGTTCCTCATCCTGGTCCGGGCCGGGGTCCTCTCCCGGCAGCAGGGCCGCCAGTTTTTCCTGCAGGCGGCGGCCCGAGGCCATTTCCCGGGGGATCACCATTTTGTAGGGCGCAATGACCAGGTCGGCGTCCTGTTCCTCGGCGGCACAGACCAGATGTTCGGTGTAGTCGGGGTCCATATAGTCGTCGCTGTCCACAAACTGGATATACTTGCCCTGCGCCAGCCGCAGGCCCAGATTCCGGGTGTCGGACACGCCGGAATTGTCCTTGTCCACCAGCAAAATCCGGGGGTCCACCTTCCGGTACATCTCACAGACCGGCAGGCTGATGTCCTTGGACCCGTCGTTCAGGACGATGATCTGGATATTCTGGTAGGTCTGGGCCCGAATGCTCTCAATGCAGCGGGCAATATGATTTTTTGCATTGTACACCGGCAGAATGATACTGACCAGCGGCTTGTCCTGTTGTGACATCCCGGTAACCAACCTTTCTGTTTTCATCTGTTGCGTCTGCACCTTTCGGTGTCAGGAGGTCATTTCATGATTTTTCATATCGCAGTCTGCGCAGAGGACCCGTCCCTGCGGACCGCCCTTCAAAGGCACTGTGAGGATTATTTTGCGCGGCGGGCCGACGCCTGTCTGGTGGAGCCTCTGGAGAGTCCCGAGGCCCTGCTGGCCCGGGACGCCGAGAAGGCCCGGTATCAGCTGTACCTGATCGAGCTGCGCGGCCAGCCGGGCGGGACCCTGCCCGCCGGGCTCAGCGCCGCCATGGAGCTGCGGCACCGGGGACGGCACACGCCGCTGGCCTTTGCCGCCCGGACGCCGGCCTGGGCCTATTATGCCTATCGCGCCGACGCCATGCAGTATCTCCTGTGCCCGGTGCGGTATGAGGCCATCTCGGCCCTGCTGAACCGGGCGGTGGAGCCGGAATACGGCCCCGCCCTGACCCTGCCCACCGCGGCCGGGCTGCGGGTGCTGCCCTTTGCCCAGATCGAATACATTGAGTGTACCCAGCACGTCGTTCATTTTCACCTGACCAGCGGCGAGTCGGTGGCGTCTCTGTCCCAGCGGGTGCCCTTTCTTCAGCTGGCCACCCCGCTGCTGGCGGACGGGCGTTTTGTCCAGACCCACCGGTCTTATCTGGTGAACCTGGCCGAAGTCCGGCTGCTGACCCCCGGCGAGGTACAGGTGGCCTCGGGGGCCCGGCTGCCGGTGCCCCAGGGACGGGCGGAACGGGTTCGTCAGGCCCTGCTGGCCTGGCGCAGCAAGATGCCGGACCGCTGAGCCCTTACAGCCGGGACCAGTCCAGCTGGTCCCATCCGGTCAGGAACTGCTCGCTCAGGGCCCGGATGGCGGCCTCGTCGGGCTGGCTGGCCGCATCGGCCACCCCAATCACATGGAACCCTGCATCGTGGGCGGTGCGGGCGGCGTACAGCGCATCCTCGCAGACCACGCACTGGGCGGGGTCCTGCCCGCCCAGCCGTTCCAGCGCCTGATAGAACACCCGGGGCTCGTGCTTGGTGTTCCCTTCCTGGGCCGACAGAACAAACTGAAACCGGTCCAGCACACCCAGCCGGCCCAGCACCCGCTCCACCATAAACTGCCAGGTGGCCGAGCAGACGCACAGTTTCGCGCCGGATTCATCCAGCCGGGCCAGCATTTCCTCTACGCCCGGCTTGAGGCTGACGGTCCGGTACAGCCGGTCCACCGCATCCACCGCCGCCCGGGTATAGCTGTCAATGGTCAGCGGCAGGTCATAGGTGGCGATGAGATACTGTGCCGTCTCAAAGGCGCTCATGGGCAGCAGAATCCGGCCCAGGTCGGGGGCCGGCGTCTTGCCGAATCCACGCACCAGTTCATAGGGCACCTCGGACCAAATCGGCATGCTGTCGGTCAATGTGCCGTCCATATCAAAAATCCAATAAGGATACTTCATCGTTTCCCCTCCACAATGTTCACATTGCCCCGATTATACACGATTGGGTCCAGGTTTGTACAGAGGCCGGCCGCCATCTTTTCCCCAAAGAGTCTTTTGTTGTTGCAAGACCAGAAATCTCTCACGTAAACAAAGCGCCTGCAAACGCAGGCGCTTTGCTATTTTATGTATTTTGGAAATTTCCCCGCCGAAGCGCTTCACCCCTGCTCGGGCGGACCCTCGCGGTCGGGGCGGGCCTCCGACTCCAGCAGGGCCTTTTTGACGCTGAGCAGGTTCTGAGGACCCATGGAGAAACTGCGCAGGCCCATATGAAGGTACTGCACCGCGTTGGAGGAGTCGCCCACCGCCAGGCCGCAGATGGTAACGGGAATATGACCGTTCTCGGCGGCATCCACCGTCATGCGGATCAGGCGGTACATGGCTTTGCTGGTGGGCTGGAAATAGCGCTCGGCGCTGGTGATTTCGCGGCCGGCGGCATGGGTGTACTGGGTCAGGTCGTTGGTTCCGATGACAAAGAACTGGCACCCGTGCCGGATGAAATCGTCGGCGGTCAGGCAGGCCGCCGGGATGCTGAGCATGATTCCGAAGGGCACGTCCGACTTATAGGGGACGCCCCGTTCGTCCAGGTTCTGGCGGCAATGGGCCACCAGCCGCATGGCGGCATCCCAGTCCTCCACGTTGGTGACCATGGGGAACACAATCCGCAGCGGGCCCCGGGTACCGGCCCGCATGAGGGCGCGAATCTGGGCCTCAAAATTGCGGGGGCTGCGCAGGCTGCTGCGGATGCCCCGCATCCCCAGATGGGCCGACTGATCCCCGCGGTAGACATTGGAGAGGGTGCGGTCGGAACCAAAGTCAAAAGTCCGCACCGTAATGGGTTTGCCGCCGGCGGCGGCAATACAGGCTGTATAATAAAAGTACTGTTCCTGCTCGTCGAAGGTATCGCCGGCCAGAATCTGATAGTCGCTGCGCAGCAGGCCCACGCCGGCGGCGCCCGACTGGATGGCGCTGTCGATGTCCTCGGGGCCAAAGCAGTTGGCCAGCAGTTCAAAGGGCGTGCCGTCCCGGGTGGTACAGGGCATATCCTGCAGCGGG
The DNA here is from genome assembly GCF_002160175.1 of Faecalibacterium sp. An192. Classification (NCBI taxonomy): domain Bacteria; kingdom Bacillati; phylum Bacillota; class Clostridia; order Eubacteriales; family Oscillospiraceae; genus Faecalibacterium; species Faecalibacterium sp. An192. The sequence goes on along the minus strand of NZ_NFKB01000021.1, from coordinate 2,642 downwards.
GTTGCCAGATTGCCTTCCTCCTCCCGCTGGCCGGCACAGATGCGGGCCACCATCTGCTGGCGGGTATCTGCGTCAGGGTCCAGAATGCACACCCCCTCGTCGGCGTCCAGCACCACAATACGGCCGTCGCAGTCGTCCAGGAAATCCCGTCCCACCTGCACCAGGCTGGGAATTTTGCGGGCGCGGGCAATGATGGCCGCATGGCTGAGGGCGCTGCCCTCGGATGTAATGATGCCCAGAATCATCCCCGCCGGGATGCTGAACAGGTCGCTGGGCATCAGCTGATCGGCGGCCAGAATCACCGGATGGTCCAGCGTCAGGCGCATCCGGGGCCGGTCGCACAAAATATTGATGACCCGCTGGGTGGCGTCCAGAATATCCACATTGCGCAGCCGAAGATAGGTGTTGTCGGTCATGGCCAGGAGCTTGTCGGCATAACGCTGGCCCACCCGGTTCATGGCCTCGGCCGCGCCGGTGCCCGCCTGAATATAGGAGTGGACCTCATTCAAAAAGCTCTCGTCCTCCAGCAGCATGCTCTGAAACCAGAAAATCGCCTGCTCGCTGGCGTCCGCCCGGTTGGCCATGGATTCCAGTTCGCTCTGGGCGGTGCGGATCGCATCTTCCAGCAGCTGCATCTCTTTTTCCGGGTTCTGGGGATTGCGGTTGATGGAGGTTCTGTCCCGGTTGCTCTTGCTGATCAGGCTCACCTGGCCCAGCACCAGCCCGGACGAAACAGACACACCCTGGTATTTTTTCATGCGATCACCTCCGGTACAAGAGGCCCTGTCAGCGCACGGCGGACAAGGGCTTGCAAAAACAAATGCGGCAGCAGCGCGGCCCGGGCGGCCAGCGCGCCGTTTCCGGTCCCGTCAAACAGCGGGTCAAAGGTGGACAGCCGTTCCCCGTCGCAGGCGGCCAGGAAGGCCTCTCCCAGAGACTGTACCGTATACAGTTGGGTGGGGTCCACGCCGGCCTCCTCGGCGGCGGCCTCCAGCGGCGCCAGCGGCTCATCCTGCAGGTCGGCCAGGGCCAGAGCCAGCACGGCGGGAATATGGGCCGCCGGCCAGCGGTCTTTCACCAGATCCCGCAGAGGGTCAAACCGTCCCCGGAACTCTGCCGCCGCCTCGGCGCTGCCCACCAGGGAAATGGGATACGCATCGCCCCGCAGGCGGCCAAAGGCCCGCATGGTATCATAATAGCCCAGCTCGATATTCCGGCGGGACACATCGGGTTCAAACCGCAGGATATCCCCCAGTTCCCAATGGCTGCGGATCAGGGTGGTGGGCAGACCGGTGCGGTTGGGTTTGGTGATGCCCACCCCTTCCAGGTCCACGCAGACCAGTTCTTCCGCCCCCAGCCGGGCCGCCAGGCCGGCGGGCATATTGTCGGCATAACCGCCGTCCAGGTATTCCACCCCGTCGATATTGCGGGCACGCAGCGCCGGGAAACAGGCCGACGACGCCAGCAGGTAATCCTTCACCTTGCCCACGGGGATTTCTTCCAGGCTCAGTTCCCGGGGTTTCAGGCCCCGTTTTTCCACCGTCACCAGTCCAAATTTCACCGGCGACGCCCGCAGGGCCTCTTCGTCCAGAACCCGGCTGACAATTTCCTCCAGCGGGGTGACATCCAGTCCGCCCTCGGCCACAAACTGCCGCACCGCTTCCCTCAAACCATCCAAACCGGTGCCGGGCGCAGGCAGTTCCATCACGTCGGAACTGCGGATGGACAGCCACATATCCCGAGCCGTCTCATACTGGTCCAAAACATACATGGCACCGTTGAGACAGCCCACGCTGGTACCGGTGACCACATCGGCGGTCCAGCCCAGCTCATCCAGCGCGCGCCACACGCCCACCTGGTAGCTGCCCCGGGCTCCGCCGCCCGCCAGCACAAGGCCGCGGCAGGTCTTTTCTTCTGCTGCACCCATCTGCATTCCCTCCCTTGATGCGCGGCTGCATTCATGCCGTTTGGGGCCTGAGCGGTCCGCTGTGGATTCATTCCAAGATTTTATTGTTTAAGTATAGCATAAAAATGTTGCAATTTCTGTACCTTCCGCAACAGGCAAAATCCACAAATTTTTAATCTATTTTTTGTCGTCCGGCTTTTTCGTGAAAAAGCCTTGCAAAAAGCTTCACTGGGTACCATAAAGCTTCCGGATCTCCCAAGGTTCCGCGGGGCCGTTCCGCTTCGGCTCGCTCCCGGCGTTTGTGCCTGCGGCACGGTACGATGCAAACTGTCTCAAAACCTGGTTTTCTGACCCACAGTAGAGCTTCATAAAATATCAAATCCCCGCTCCTTTTCACAAGAACGGGGATTTTTACTTCTCCCGCGGCAAGCCTCTTGCGGTGCCCTGAATTTTCTGCGCATCAAGCATGATGCTTGAAAGTTCAGACCGCGGCTCCGGGTTGCCATTGCTCAAATTTTCTGCGCCGAACGCAGTCCGCTTGAAAATTTGGACCGCAGCCCCTGCTCTGCCTCGGCTGCGCAGCCAAGGGCTGAAACACAGGGTACATTCTCTACACCGGATATTTCCCCCACAACAAACAATGCGAGGGCCAGCTCGTGAGAGCCAGCCCTCGCAGAGGGACCCTATCTTTCGTGACGCAAAAGTTCTTTTGTTTTGGTGCGATCAACAACAGAAG
>NZ_NFKB01000020.1:0-54337 GCF_002160175.1 Faecalibacterium sp. An192 | reverse complement strand
GGGTCCAGGGGTCTCCCCTGGTCGTTAGGGTGGGTAGGGAGTCCAGAGGGCCTAGGGAGGGGGAGTCGAAACCCCCTCCCTGGCCCTCTGGCCCCAGCGGAGCGGAAAAAGAGGGAGAAGAAACAGAGTGTTAAAGGCAGGAGCGGCAAAGTTTTTGCTTATTTATGATCTAAACCCACCCTCCACCCATTTAATGTGTCCCCCTGTCGCTGCGCGACAATTCTCTTGCGCTTAGCCGATTTTTGCGGCGCGCCACGGAGGGCGCTTGCAAAAACCGGAGCGCGGCGCCAGCGGCGGCTCACTGCTTCGTCCACTGGACGCGGTCGCCGCCGTTGCTCCCTTCGGGGGAATAGACCATAAAGCGGTTTCGTTCGCAGGACGCGGTCGGCTTGACTGCCCACCGAAGCGGGCAAAATCACCCTTCGCTCTGACTCTGCCTCCGCCGGGTGGCGGTATCCTCAAAACAGAAATAGGCCGGCTGGTGGCGGGACTGGGTGTACTCGAACAGCAGGCCGTCGGCGTCGAAGGTCAGGCTGGAAACCACCACCACACCGTCGTAGTCGTCCAGGTCCAGCAGGGCCCGGTCCCGGGTGGTGGCGTGGTCCATGGTGACCCGGCGCTTGGTGGTGGTGATGCGGAGTTTTAAGTCTTTTTCGATGTAGTCGTAGATGGAGCCGGCGGCGATCTCGGCGGTGAGGCCCGGGATCATTTCCTGGGAAAAGTAGTTGCAGTCCAGGATCAGGGCCTTGCCGTCCAGATACCGCACCCGCTCGATGGCCCACAAAGGCTCGCCCACCATGAACCCGCTCTGGGAGGCCAGCCGCTCGTCCGCCACGGTGGGCTCAAAGCTCACCACCTTGGTCACCGCCCGCAGGTGGTTGCGGGCCGCGGTCTCCCGGAAACTCTCGATCACCCCGATCCGGAACGCCGTCCGCCCCACCGGCCGGTAAATCACCCGCACCCCTTTGCCCTGGATGGGCTGCAGGTATCCGTCCGACGTCAGGTCCGCCAGGGCCCGGCGCAGGGTGTTGCGGGCGCAGTCGTATTCCTGGATCAGCTCGCTCTCGGCGGGCAGCAGGGTCTGGTAGGGATAATCCAGGGCTTCGATCCGCTGCTTGATGCTGCGGTAGATCCCTTCGTATTTGGCTTTGGGCACCGTAATCAACCTCCTACATGTTCAGATGTTTGACCCTATTATACAGTGAATCCTTCCAAATTGCAAGAGCGCAGTTTGTGCCATGCTCTGAAAATGTCTGGTGTCACGCATATTTTTGCGGGTTTCGATTGACTTTTTTGTCCGGAATGCTATACTTGCTCCAGAACGAAAACCTATTTGAACATGTTCGGACTTTTGAACATGTGGCACCAATCGAAGGAGGATGTTTTCATGGGCAAGTACCAAGAGGACGCAAAAGAGCTGCTGGCGGCCGTCGGCGGCAAAGAGAACATTGCGGCGGTGTCTCACTGCGTCACCCGGATGCGCTTTGTGCTCAACGACCCGGCCAAGGCGGATGTGCCCCGGATCGAGAAAATCAAGTCCGCCAAGGGCACCTTTACCCAGGCGGGCCAGTTCCAGGTCATCATCGGCAACACCGTGTCCGAGTTTTACAATGATTTCGTAGCGGTGTCGGGCATCGAGGGCGTCTCCAAGGAGGCGGTCAAGAGCGCCGCCAAGCAGAACCAGAACCGCCTGCAGAAGGTCATGAGCGCGCTGGCTGAGATCTTCGCCCCCCTGATCCCCGCCATCATCACCGGCGGTCTGATCCTGGGCTTCCGCAACTGCATCGACAGCCTGTACCTGTTCGAGGACGGCACCAAGACCCTGTGCGACATCAGCCAGTTCTGGAGCGGCGTGGACAGCTTCCTGTGGCTGATCGGCGAGGCCGTGTTCCATATGCTGCCGGTGGGCATCTGCTGGTCGGTGACCAAGAAAATGGGCACCACCCAGATCCTGGGCATCATCCTGGGCCTGACCCTGGTGTCCGGCCAGCTGCTCAACGCCTATTCGGTGGCTACCACCGCCGCCGCCGACATCCCCAAGTGGGACTTCGGCTTCATCCAGGTCAACATGATCGGCTACCAGGCCCAGGTGATCCCCGCCGTTCTGGCCGCCTTCACCCTGGTGTATCTGGAAAAGTTCTTCCGCAAAATCTGCCCCGCCGTCATCTCCATGATCGTGGTGCCCTTCTGCAGCCTGGTGCTGGCCGTCATGGCCGCCCACTTCGTCCTGGGCCCCATCGGCTGGACCATCGGCTCCGCCATCTCCTCGGTGGTGTACGCCGGCATTTCCGGCTCCTTCCGGGTGGTGTTCGGCGCCATCTTCGGCTTCATCTATGCGCCGCTGGTTATCACCGGCCTGCACCATATGTCCAACGCCATCGACCTGCAGCTGATCGCTGACTTCGGCGGCACCATGCTGTGGCCCATGATCGCCCTGTCCAACATCGCTCAGGGCTCCGCCGTTCTGGGCGTCATCTACCTCCAGCGCAAGAATGCCGACGCACAGGAAGTCAACGTTCCCGCCTGCATCTCCTGCTACCTGGGCGTCACCGAGCCCGCCATCTTCGGCGTCAACCTGAAGCTGAACTTCCCCTTCCTGTGCGGCATGATTGGCTCGGCCATCGCCGGCGTGGTCTGCACCGCCACCTCCACCACCGCCAATGCCATCGGCGTGGGCGGCCTGCCCGGCATCCTCTCCATCCAGCCCCAGTCCATGCTCAGCTTCGCTCTGTGCATGCTGATCGCTGTGGTGGTGCCCTTCGTCCTCACCGTCATCGTGGGCAAGAAGAAGCACGTGCAGTAATTCCAAAGCCATTTCCGACCCGCTCCCGCGGGCAGACAGGATATATGATAAGAGAGAACATTTCGGCAAGATAAAGAAGGGATACGCGATGGCAAATTTCCAAGATAAAGTGGTGTATCAGATTTACCCCAAGTCCTTTTGCGACACCGACGGCGACGGCCTGGGCGACCTGCCCGGCGTCACCGCCAAACTGGACTACCTGAAAGACCTGGGTGTGGATTACCTGTGGCTGACCCCGTTTTTCCCCTCGCCCCAGCGGGACAACGGCTATGACGTGGCGGACTACCGGGCGGTAGACCCCCGGTTCGGCACCATGGAGGATCTGGAAACCCTCATCCGCGAGGCGGACAAGCGGGGCATCGGACTGATGCTGGACATGGTGTTCAACCACACCTCCACCGACCACGAGTGGTTCCAGAAGGCCCTGGCCGGGGACAAGAAGTATCAGGATTACTACATCTTCAAGGACGGCGCCCCCGACAAAATCCCCACCAACTGGGTGTCCAAGTTCGGCGGGCCGGCCTGGGAATACCTGCCCGGCCTGGGCAAGTGGTACCTGCACCTGTTCGACGTCAGCCAGGCTGACCTGAATTGGGAAAACCCGGCGGTGCGGGCCGAGCTGGCCGGCATCCTGCGGTTCTGGCGGGAGAAGGGGATCAAGGGCTTCCGCTTCGACGTGGTGAACCTGATCTCCAAGCCCGAGGTCTTTGAGGACGATTATGAGGGGGACGGGCGGCGGTTCTACACCGACGGCCGCAACGTCCACCGGTATCTGCAGGAACTGGTGGCCGCCGGCGGCATCGACGGGATGATTACGGTGGGTGAGATGTCCTCCACCAGCCTGGAAAACTGCATCGGCTACACCAACCCCGACCGCCACGAGCTGACCATGAGCTTCAGCTTCCACCACCTGAAGGTGGACTACAAGAACGGGGACAAGTGGTCCCTGATGCCCCCCGACCGGATGGCCCTGAAAAACCTGTTCACCCTCTGGCAGGAGGGGATGCAGGCGGGTCACGGCTGGAACGCCCTTTTCTGGTGCAACCATGACCAGCCCCGGGCGGTGAGCCGCTTCGGCGACGAGGGCAGGTACTGGAAGGAAAGCGCCAAGATGCTGGGCACCGCCACCCACATGATGCGGGGCACCCCCTACATCTACCAGGGCGAGGAAATCGGCATGACCAACGCCCACTACACCTCCATCGGCCAGTACCGGGACGTGGAGAGCCTGAACTATTACCAGATTCTCCAGCAGCAGGGCAAGACCGCCGCCGAGGCCCTGGAGATCCTGGCCCAGCGCAGCCGGGACAACGGCCGCACCCCCATGCAGTGGGACGGCACCGCCCACGCCGGTTTCACCACCGGCACCCCCTGGCTGGGGGAGGCGGACAACTATCCGGCCATCAACGCCGCCGCCCAGGTGAAGGACCCCGACTCGATTTTCAGCTACTACAAACAGCTGGTGGCCCTGCGCAAGCAGGAGCCGGTCATCAGCGGGGGACAGATCCAGTTCCTGTACAAGGACGACCCCGACCTGCTGGCCTATCGCCGGTGGAATGAGGACACCCAGCTCCTGGTGGTCTGCAACCTCACCGGCCATGACGCCCCCGTGACCCTGCCCGAGGGCTGGGCCGACGCCGGCCTGCTGCTGGGGAACTATCCCGACGGCGGCAGCCGCACCAGCCTGCGCCCCTATGAGTGCTGGGTGCTCAAGAAGGGCTGATATTTTCCGACATTTTCACACGCGACCATAGAACGGACCATGAGCAGAAACCGGACCGGTGCACTGAGGCACGGGTCCGGTTTTTGCGTCCTTCACCCAACAAAAAAGTCCCGGCCGGACGACATGTGCGTACGGCCGGGACACCTACAGGGAAATTTGCCGCAGAGAGTGTGCGAGGCCGCAAGGCCGCGTGCGCGGTTCTGCGGCAAATTTTGTCCCCAGGGGCAAACACAGCGACCGCGTCCTGTGGACGAAACAGGGAGCTGTGTTTGGCTGCGCAGCCGAGGCGCTGCCTGCGGCAGAAACAGCCGAGGCGGAGCAGGGGCCGCCGTCCAAATTTTCAAGCGGACTGCGTCCGGCGCAGAAAATTTGGGTAACGGCAACCCGGGGCAGCGCTCCAATTTTCACAAGGGCGCACCTGCGGCCCGCCGGGAAAATTGGCCAAGCGCAAGAGGACAGCGGTCTGCCTTTTGCAAGGGCGCGGCGCCGCCCAAAGGAAAGCAGGGCGCCGCAGCCCGGGGCCGCATCCCGGCTTTGCAGGGGCCCGGCGGGGAAAATCCGGCCCGGACGGCCTCTGCGCCGCGGCCGGGGAGGGGAAGGGCTCAACTTGACTGTTTTTTGGCCAGAGTGTCCAATAACTTTTGAGATATGGTTTGAAAAAAACAGGATTTGACGGTTTAGGTCTTGTTTTAGGTGGGGTTTTATGCTATTGTTATAGTACAGTACTGCGGGGTTTGGATGCCCTGCGGCGCAAAAACCGACACCACAATGCAGTAAACAGACGAGGAGGACATTTCGATGAAAAGCTATATATCCCGTCGTAATTTCCTGAAGGCCGCCGGTGCAGCCACCGGCGCAGCAGCGGCCCTGGGCCTGACTGCGGCCCCCCTGGGTGCAGACGCTTTCTATCCCCTGGTAGCGCCTGACAAGACTCCCATCACCATCCTGTACACCAACGATGTGCACACCTACATCGACAACGAGAGCCCGGATCTGACCTATGCTTCGATCGCTGCCCTGAAGCGGAGCTATGAGGATGCAGACATGGACGTGCTGCTGGTGGATGCCGGCGACCACATCCAGGGCACCGCCTACGGCGCCATGGACAAGGGCGCTTCCATCATCAAGCTGATGAACTCCGCCGGCTATGACCTGGCCACCCTGGGCAACCATGAGTTTGACTATGGCATGGACCGCATCATGACCATCATCAACGAGGAAGCCGATTTCCCCTACGTCAGCTGCAACTTCAAGGACCTGCGCACCGGCCGGAAGGTGCTGCCCTCCATCAAGTATTTCTTCCGCGGCGGCCGGCTGCTGGCCTTCATCGGCGTCACCACCCCCGAGACCATCACCAAGTCCACCCCCGCCTACTTCATGAACGCCGACCAGACCGAGTACATCTACGGCATTGACGGCGGCGACGACGGCAAGGAGCTGTACAAGGCCGTTCAGAAGGCCATCGACGAGGCATGGCTGTACGCCGACTTCGTCATCGGCCTGGGCCACCTGGGCGTGGACGGTTCTTCGTCGCCCTGGACCAGCCGTGAGGTGATCCAGAACACGGTGGGCTTCAACGCCTTCATCGACGGCCACTCCCACACCGAGATGGCCGGCGAGATCGTCCGTGACGCCGAGGGCAACCCGGTGGTCCTGACCCAGACCGGCTGCTACATGGGCAACGTGGGCCGTATGGTCATCAACACCGACCGCGATTTCACCACCGAGCTGATTTCCTCCACCAACCTGAACCCCTTCAACGAGACGCAGATCCTCCAGACCGACTGGATCGCCGCCGTGGACGATATGCTGGGCGAGAAGATCGCTGCCAGCCCGGTGAACTTCTACATCAACGACCCCGTCACCGGCAAGCGCCTGATCCGCAGCCAGGAGACCAACATGGGCGACCTGGTGGCCGACGGCATCTATGCCTACTTCAACGAGATCGAGAAGCTGGACTGCGACATCGCCATCATGAACGGCGGCGGCATCCGTGCCGACGTGCCGGCAGGCGACTGGACCTACATGACCTGCAAGACGGTCAGCCCCTTCGGGAACGTGGCCTGCCTGATGTCGGTGACCGGCGCCCAGATCCAGAACGCCCTGGAGTTCGGCGCCCGGTTTGCGGGTTCGGGCCAGGAGAACGGCGGTTTCCTGCAGGTTGCAGGCGCCACCTATGAGATCCACACCGATCTGCCCAACACCGTCCAGACCGACGACCAGAACGTCTGGACCGGCCCTGCCACCGGCACGCCGCGGGTACAGAACGTCAAGATCTACAACCGCACTACCGGCACTTACGAGCCTCTGGATCCCAACCGCACCTACAACATGGCCGGCATGAACTACACCCTGCGCAGCCTGGGCGATGGCTTCGCCATGTTCGACGGCGCAACCCTGGTGAAGGACTACGTCTCGGAGGATTATCTGGTTCTGTCCAGCTACGCCATGCTGTTTGACGGCACCACCATCACCACCGCCAACAGCCCCCTGGCCGACTATCCCGGCTACCTGCTGGACTACGAGAACCCCTACGGCGCCGGCCGCATCGTCCTTTTCTAAAAGAAAAGGACCAAAAGATTTTCACCTGGTACCGCTGACTGCTGTGGGCTTCACAAGGCCCTGCCGGCGGTGAGGTTTCAGCCTCTTTAGCAGGCTCCCGGCCTGCGGCCCGGTGAGACCAAAGTCTTGTGTAGACTGATTTTCTCGATCGGTACGCACTGAAAAACCTATAAAATACAACAACCCTCGCCTCATCTAGGGGCGGGGGTTGTTTTTGGTTTAGAGCAGCCGAGCCGGGCGTGCCCAGTGGACAAAACGAGGCCCTTTATGGAAAAAGGAAGCTAAAAGTTTTAAGCCCCATGGGGGCGAGCCCGCAGGGCTGGGGGTTCCTTAGATGGGTGGTTGGGTGGGTTTAGATCATAAAAAGGGTAGAGCCTTGCAATTTTAAAGTGTGAGGTTTTACAGCAGTTATAAACCTATTGAACCGCCAGCCCGCTGAGGCGGGCATGTGGTACCAATCGGAACGGCGGGCAAAAGCCGTTAAGAAAAAAACGGGCCGTCTTTTGTAAGCGCTTAAAGTTTTAACGAGCCAAGGCCGTCGTGTTTTTTTAGGCTTTTGCCCAGAGCGACCACTCTATCTGGGTCCAGGGCAGCTTTGGCCCGGCGCGTCCAGTGGACGAAACAGCCGGGCCGAAGCTGGCGCAGCGCTCCGGTTTTTGCAAGCGCCCTCCGCGGCGCGCCGTTGCGGATGCCCTGTTCCTCATAGACCTTCAGGATGGCGGGCAGCAGGGGATCGTCCTGGCGCAGGATCAGGGCGTGGTCAAAGTTTTTCAGCACAGACCAGGCGGTTTTCTGGATTTCGTTGCAGGGGAACACCATGTTGACGCCGGGCTCCACCGTGTCTTCCACTTCGATGGTCAATACGCCGGTGTGGCCGTGGAGATACTGGGCTTCGCCCTTGAACCCATAAAACCGGTGCGCGTACTGCAGATCCAACGTTGTAATGCTTCTCATGTAAAAACCTCCTTGCAATGTGTTTTATTTACAGGTCCGAAGACTTCTGTACAGATTCGGCGCGGCCTTGGCCGCTGTCCTGGGCCGCCCGGCAGCGGGGGCACAGGTACTGGATTTTCAGATCATACCCGTCGATGGCAAAGCCGGTCTGCTGCTCCAGCTGGGCGGTGATGTCCGCCAGGTGGATATCCGCCAGGCTGCCGCACCGGCGGCAGACCAGATGGTCGTGGCGGGTGTTCCGGTCGTACCGGTCGGGACAGCCCTCCACGCTGATTTTGCGGATTTTGCCCTGCTGGCACAGGCTGTTGAGATTGTTGTACACCGTGGCCAGCACCACGCCGGGATATTCCTGCTTGAGGGTGAAAAACACCTGTTCCGCCGTCATATGTGCGTGGGACGAGGAGATGATCTCCAAGATTTTTGATTCATAACGCATAGTCAATCACCAGAAATTAGAATTATTCTAATTCCATTATAGAGAAAAAGTATGACTTGTCAAGGCCGCCGGAAAATTTTCACATCTGGGGCGCTGGGGGTGCCAGGACGTGATCGCCTCCGACGGGATCTGTGACAGAGGCGGGCGGCGCCATGGCCCCGCAGAAATGCGGGCGGGCCGGACAACGCCGCATGAAAAAGAGGCGGGAACTTCTGTTTGAAGCTCCTGCCTCTTGGACTTAGACCGGTTTTGCGCTGTGAAGCAGCGGATACTTAGGGGTTGTTTAAGGATTCGCCGTTGGTGGCGGTGACTTTTTTGTACCAGTAAAAACTGTCTTTCGGGGTGCGCTTGAGGGTGCCGGTGCCGTTTCCGCATGTTCACATCACGGCCGCCCAGCACAGTAGGGCAATCCGCATAAACAGGCCGGAGAAAACAGGGACTGGAAATGGTGCAGCGTCCGTGCTATCATAAATGCGGCAAATAAGAAGAAACAGATTTTTTGTCGATTCTTGGATGCAGGAAGTTTGCTGTGCAGCAAGACGAAGCTGTGCGTAATTGAAACGGATGCAGATGGAAAAGGAGACAATCTATGCCTTGTACAACGATTCTGGTCGGCAGGAAAGCCAGCCATGACGGTTCCACCATCATTGCCCGCAATGATGACGGCGGATTTGAAGCCAAGCGCCTTTTGGCGCACCCGGCCAGGGAGAAGGCTGCTACATATAAAACGGTCATTTCTCACCTGACGGTCGAGCTCCCGGAGAAGGCCATGCGCTACACCGACTGTCCCAACGTGACAAAGACCAACGGGATGTGGCCCGCCTGCGGCATCAATGAGGCCAATGTGGCCATGACCGCCACCGAGACCATCACCAGCAATGCCAGGGTGATTGGCGCAGACCCCTATGTCCGGTATCAGGAAAAGAAGGGGCGCAATACCAAAGCAGTGCCCGGCGGAATTGGGGAAGAGGACCTGGTGACCCTGGTGCTTCCCTACATTCATTCTGCCCGGGAAGGCGTGCTGCGCACCGGCGCACTGCTGGAGCAGTACGGCACCTATGAGCCCAACGGCATGGCCTTTGCAGATGCCGAGGAAGTCTGGTGGCTGGAAACCATCGGCGGCCACCACTGGATTGCCCGGCGTGTGCCGGATGACCGGGTGGTTGTCATGCCCAACCAGTTTGGTCTGGATCACTTTGACTTTTCGGACGCGTACGGGGAGCAGAAGGAAAATCTTTGCTCCAAAGACCTGCAGGCGTTCGTGGAGAAGTACAGCCTGGCGCTGGATACGGGGGCGGGTTTCAATCCGCGGCTGGCCTTCGGTTCCCATTCGGATGCGGACCATATTTACAATACGCCCCGCGCCTGGTTCATGGCCCGGTATTTCCTGCCCCGGACCTATAAGTGGGAAGGAGAAAACGCCGACTTCACCCCGGAAAGCAACGACATCCCCTGGTCCTTTGTGCCGGAGCGCAAGGTGACGGTGGAGGATGTGCGGTATTTGCTGGGCTCCTATTATCAGGGGACGCCCTACAATCCCTACGACAAGACCGCCGCCTGCAAGGGCAGGTATCGCACCATCGGCGTGCCCAACAGCGACGTGTGCGGGATCATGCAGATCCGCGGCGGCCTGCCGGCGGCCATCCAGGGGGTGGAGTGGCTGTCGATGGGGGGCAGCGGCTTTACGGCCTGCTTCCCGGTATACGCGAATGTGACGGAATTTCCCAAGTATCTCAGCGGTACCACCGAAACGGTTTCCACAAACAGCATGTACTGGCACAGCCGGCTGATTGCGGCGCTGACCGATGCCCATTTCGGGGATGCTTTGCTGCTGGATGAGCGGTATGTGAATGCCGTGATGAACCGCGGGCAGCAGTTCCTGTACGAGTACGATGAGAAAATCCGGCAGGGGGAGCCTGTTGAAATCCTGGAGGAAGCCAACCGCAGGATTGCCGATATGGTCCGGGAAGAGTCGGACAAGGCCCTTGGCCAGATTCTCAAAAATGCCTCCGAGCACATGAAGATCCGGTATCACAGAGGAGACAACTGATGAGACCACCGGGGCGCGGCTGTTTGGCATCTGCGCCTCGTGTTTGATCCGTCCCCGAAAAACCTGAAAACGACAAAAGCCCTGCGGTGTCTGAGGCACGCCGCAGGGCTTTTTGTATTTGTTTTCTCCGTTCATCCGGGCCGGTCATAGGGTTTCAGTCTCCTCTGCCAAATCTGCGGCGGTGAAACCGAAGAGATAGGTCGGTGCCATTCCGAGGATCCGACGCAGTCGGTCGGCAAACCAGACAAAAAACGCTGGAATCTTTTAGGACGTTGCGGCCAGCGCTTCCAGCGCCTGGTGCAGCAGGTGTTCCGTCGCCTGGACCACCTGGTCGATCCCGGCGCGGTCCAGATGGTCGTAATGGATTCCCGCCAGCACCACCGCCGGACGGTACCCGGCGGCGGCCAGAGCCCCGGCCCACCGGGCCGAGACCACGCCGTCCCTGTGGGCCGGGAACTGGGTGGTTGAGACCTTCCCGTCCGGCCCGGCGATGCTGACCGCCCCGATATGCGGGCGGGTGCCGCCGTAAATTTCGGCCCGCATCCCGCCGTCCAGGGGCTGGAGACGGGCTGTCAGCGGCGCGCCCAGGACGGTGCAGGCAAAACAAAACTCGGAACTCATGGCATACCCTCCCATTCCGGCAAATCCCGCTCCAGGTCAAACTGGGAGAGAATCCGTGCTGCGGTGAGGCAGACCATTTCCTGCAGGGTGGCGGGATGGTTGTAGTAGGTCTGCATGGGGGGCAGGATGACGGCCCCCAGCTGGCTGGCCTCGTAGAGATTCCGCAGGTGAAGGGTGGAAAGCGGGGATTCCCGCGCCGCCAGCACCAGCCTGCGGCGCTCTTTGAGGCAGACGTCGGCGGCCCGCAGCAGCAGATTGTCGCTGTAGCCGGAGACAATGCCCGCCACGGTTTTCATGCTGCAGGGACAGACAATCATCCCCATGGTTTTGCAGCTGCCGCTGGCGATGGAGGCGCCGATGTCGCCGTTGTCGTGGTATACAGGCGCCAGCTGTTTCAGATCGTCCAGCGTCATGCCGCACTCCTGCCGGAGGGTCAGTTCCGCCCCGCGGGTGACCACCAGATGGGTTTCCACCTCCGGGCAGAGGGACAGTTGGCGCAGCAGTTCCACCGTCAGCGGCGCGCCGGATGCCCCGCTCATCCCGACAATCAAACGCTGTTTCTTACCCATGCAGCCACTTCTCCGGGTCTACTTCCAGGAAAGACGCCCGGTGGAAGCGGCTTTTCTGGTCAAAGGGGACGGTGCAGTCAAAAATGGTCTTGCAGCTGCACCCGATATCCCGGATGGCGGGGCTGCAGGCCGGGTTGGAGCTGGGGTCCAGGGGATGGCAGCGGACACCCGGGATGGTGATGATGTCCACGTCGCCCTGGAACCGGGTATTCATGGCCCAAAGGACATCGTTGGTGTCGAAGATGTCCACATCCTCGTCCACCAGAATCACATGTTTCAGCTCAGGGAACGCCGAGAACGCCAGCAGGGCGGCCTGGCGCTGTTTGCCCTCGTCGGTATGGACCGTCTTTCTGCACTGGAGAACGGCCATGTATTTGCCGCCGCCGGACCGGTGGGCGTAGCAGTTCAGAACCTTGCCGGGCAGGGCTTTGTCGATCATGCCCAGGATGCTGGCCTCGGTGGGGATGCCCGCCATGTTGACGTGCTCTTCCGACGGGCCGATGCAGGTCTGCATGATGGGGTTTCTGCGGTGGGTCACCGCTTTGACCTTGAGCAGCCAGCATTCGTGGCTGGCGGGGCCGTTGTAGCCCGGAAATTCCGGCATGGCAAAGCCGGTGCGGGTGTTCTGGTCCTCCACCACATGGTTGCTGCCGGGCAGGATTTCGCCCTCGAGGATGTATTCGGCGTTGGCGATGGCGTGTTCCTTCACGGTCAGACAGGGGACCAGCTCCACCGGACGCTGGCGCAGGGCGCCCGCAATGGACAATTCATTGAAGCCCAGAGGGGTGGTGGGAGGCTCGAAGCAGGCGGTCACCTCGATGGCGGGGTCCACCCCGATGGAGACCGAGATGGGCAGCGGCTGTCCCAGTTCGGTGGCCCGCTCGGCCATGGCGCCGATGTGGCGGCTGCCGGGTCCACTTCCACCCGGGTCTCCACCAGCTGGCCCGGGGTCTGGCGCAAAACCTCCAGGGCTGTGCGCAAATCCAAAATTTCGGTGCGATGATCCATAGATATCTTTTTCCTTTCCAGGTGAGCGGTTTCCCTCCGTCAGGTGCGCGTCAGCGCCCTGTGCAGCGGGGGAGGTTTTCGGTGATGCAGGCCCTTATTCTGCGCAGATTCGGTCGATCCAGCCAAACAGATAGATTTTGGTGCGCAGAGCGCCCATCACAGCGCCGCCCACTGCGCCGGAAAGAATGTTGATGACATAAGGCTTTTTCAATGGGATCAGGATGGAGTACATCAGCGGCTCGCCGACGCCGCATACCTGGGAGATGAAGGAGGGCAGCGCCAGATCCCGCACTTTTTTGCTGCGGGTGCGCAGAGTGATGCACAGGCCCTGCGCCACGCCGATCATGGGGCCGATGCCGCCGGAAGCCATGATGTAGTCAAAGCCGTTGATTCCGATGTTGGACAGGGCCAGCGAGATGATGACCCAGTGCAGGCCAAACATAACCAGCACGCCGAAGCCGCCGCCGACCAGTGCGCCTGCAAGAATGCCGCCGACGATGCCCCACTCATACAGGGCCTTGACCACCATAAAGATGGCGCCGCAGATGCCCTGCGAGACAGGGCCGATCACAATGTAGGTCAGGGGAACGGTAATTACCAGCACCAGCACCGGGGTCAGGATGCCGCGGATGGCCTCCGGCAGGCTCTGCTTGAAGGCTTTTTCCAGTTTGGAGGCCAGATTGTAAATATAAGTTTTATACAAAGATCTCCCGCGTTTTTTGACAATCTGCTGGGTTTTTGTCGCTTTTATGTGATTCATGGGCCGCCGGCAAGGGGGGCCATGGACGCCCAACGCCTTTCTGCAAGATGATTGAATAAAACTTTTATTCAGAAGCGGCCGCGGGATTGTATTTTCCGGAATTTCTGTTAAACTGATACAGAGAGAATCATTTGGGGAGGGAGAAGGTATTATGAACCCGCTGCAGCGTATGGAACTGCACAAATCGGAATTCACCCAGAACGATCAAATCATCTACGATCGGATCATGCAGAACCCCTCCGGCATCACCCATATGTCCACCAGTACCTTTGCCGAGCTGTGCGGAGTTTCCCAGCCGGCGCTGTCCCGTTTTGTGAAGGGACTGGGGTATGCCCGGTACCAGGATTTCCGCGCCGACCTGATCAAGATGGTGGCCCAGCAGACGGAACAGTCTGAGCGCGGGCAGGAACACCTGTTTTATTTCAGCCAGCTGTATCAGCTGCTTCATGAAGCGGAACAGCTTCTGACCGCCGACTATCTCCGGGAACTGGGCGTGTACATGGGCCAATTTCCCCGTATCTTTGCAAGCGGCATCGGCAAGAGCCGCCATGCGGCTGAGCTGCTGGAAATCCTGATGCGCAAGCATCGCCGTTTTGCCCAGGCGGTCAGCCGGGACGCCCTGAACGAGCTTGCAGACTATATGGAATCGGACGATCTTCTCATGATTTTTTCTGTCAGCGGCGGCGAACATATCATGAAAGAGGCTCTGCAGACCAACGGGAAGGTGATGCTGGTGACCGCCCGCCCGGATCCCCGCTACGCAGACCAGGTGGATAAGCTGGTATTGCTGCCTTTCCTCTCGGCAGACCCGGAGGCGGACTCGATTTCCCCCGTACTGTTTGATATCTTTGTGGAACTGCTGGTGAACTATCTGCCGCCAGTGTGAGAAGCAGGGGAAGGGGCATATCCGGGACACTTTGCATCCCAGGCCCCAAAGAGGGAAAACCGGCTGCGCCGTCCTGCCGCTGCCGGTATATCTGGAGGCGGCGGCCCCGGGCCGGCCGGTGGAAAACCGCCGGACCGGCGCGGCCGGGCTGCAGGGAAGCGTCCGGACGGTGGAAGTCCGGGGCCCCATGGGAACGCAGGTGCAGGTATCCTGTGGCCTGCTGCCCGGCGGGACTTGTCAAGTCCCTTGTGGGGCATTCCCAGGATATGGACACCTAAAGTGTGGTCGGACAAAAAGAAAACAGCCCAGAAACGCAAGTTTCTAGGCTGTTTTTGGTGGTGGACTACAAAACCACAAGCTATGCTTGTGGACGAGTATAGCACGAGCGTTGATACGATGAAAAAAGAATCTTCTTTTGCTAAAATGAAAGCGGGTAACGCCAACCGCACCAACAAGCAAAAGGAGGTTCATCCAATATGGACGAAAAAAGTTTATCACATACGTTTGGAATTACAAATACCACATTGTACTTGTGCCCAAGTATTGCAGAAAAGTGATTTACGGAAAGCTAAGAAAGGATATCGGGAAAATACTGCGGATGCTCTGCGATTACAAACACGTGGAAATAGTTGAAGCACATGCAATGAAAGAACATATTCACATTTTGTGAAATGACTGCAACCAGACCTGGCGCATCAGCTCGGCAGCAGCCTTTTGTCATCTAAAAACAGCGTTATACTTTGATGATTTTGTACCCGAGCTTATGGATGAGCTTGAGGGTTTGCAGAGCGGTATTCCGGTCGTACTGCTTTTCCGATTCCGGAAGTTGGTCATAGGGAACCAGCAGAGGGGTGGTTTTTTGATCGGGATTGACTTTTCCAGGAGCATACTGCCAGCCTTCCTGCATGCGGCCGATGGCCCAGGTATCATGAACCGATGCAGCAAGCTGCTCGGTGAGCGCAAGAAGTTCCGGACTGAGGATAACGTCTGAAGTGTCCACAGGAGCGGGATGGTAGGTTTCCATAGCAAATTCTCCTTTCAGAATACAGAGGAATGATAAAACCATTATAGCAAAATTCTATGGGCTTTGCCACCGGTTGAGGACACAGGATGCACAAGCGGGCTCCCAGAGAGGAAAACATTACCCTTATTCGCCGTCTTTTGGACGCCAGTCCTGCCGGATTTGCAACATTTGCACCGAGCATGTATTGGAAAAGAGGGTGAGCTGCCCGTCTGCAAAGCGAGCGTCCAGGATGGGGCCGTGATGCTTGTATGCGGCCAGAATCCGGGCATTTGCTGCGTCCAGAAGAAAGACAGAGTTCAAGAGCCGGGATACCAGAAGATAGTGTGCCTGGCCCAGATCGATCAGCACGCTGGAACTGTCGTTTTTTTCTTGGAGAAAACGGTCAAAAGGCAAAGCAGATAGGTCTTCCTGCTTTAAGCTGAGCCGGAGATCCAAAAGCGGGGATTCCACCACACGGGAGCGGCCCTGCTGCAAAAGGGTCAGGGTGCCTGTGACCCAGTTGAGGATGACGGTGAGAGTGCTGCAACGGTAGACGCCGGGCGTAGAGAAGCCGAGGCGGACCGCCTCCGGCTCGGTCAGCAGGGACAGCATGTCTGAGAGAATTTCATCCGGCGGGGTATCGGTATGGCGTATCATGAACAGAAAAGAAGCCAGGCGAAGGACCGGTACCAGAGGGGTATTGGTACGGGACAGGTTGAGACGGCGCCGCCGCGCCAGAGAAACAGTGATAGGAGACCGATTTGGCACAGAGATGGTGAGGCTGGCGCTGTCATCGGAAAAAGAGGCGCGGCAGTCGAGAAAGGGAGGAAGCTTTGCCCGCAGCCGTGGCCGGCCGGAGGACAGATGGTATACGGTCAGATAACTGCTGCCCTGCACCAGGAGAAACTGTTCGTCCGAAGAAAAATACATTTTCTGCAAATGTCTGTTAAGGGTTTGACCCAGTGGGCGCAGTTCCAGCCGTGGCCGGCCGTTGGGGTGATAAACCAAGATGCACCCAGCCCGCTCATAGGCGACCGCATAGCTTCCACTAGGGCCGGTGCACCGGAGACTGGCAGAGACGGGAGAAGACGCAGAGGAGCTGCCGTCCAGCAGCGTAAGTACAAAGGAAAAGGAACTATCCTGCCCGGGAAGTCGGGAGAGCCAGGGATGGGTGATGCAGGCGGCCAGGAATAATTGCTTCAGGGGAAGAGTTACTTGCAGATAAAACTGATGATGAACGGCGAAAAAATAGGAATGGAACATTGCACCGAGCAGATGTGTGGAAGAGCGGAACTGCCATGCGAAGGGATCAACAGCAAAGGAAGAGACTTCCTGTGAAACCGGGGCAAAGTCCTGCTTTTTGAACAGGAACATGCCTTGTTCGGTCAGGACCGATAAGGTTTCATCCGGATGGACCCAGGACAGCTGAATGGGGTCAGAAAAAGGCATTTGATAAAAGCGTCTCTGGGGCAGATCCAGCCAGAGCAGCAGGGAGGAATAGCCATAGACGATAGACCGCAGACCGCTCAACTGGCAGCGCAGTTTTTGCGGGTCCGGAGGGAGAAACCATTGCCGTGTTTTTGGTGAGTCTGGATGGATCACGATGGCACCCTGAGGCAGCGTCGGAGGAAGCTCATCGAACCGGAAAGACACGGGGGTAACGATAAAGGATGTGGACTCCGGGTCAGGATAAGGCAGAAGACGGTAAGGCATCGAGGAAAGGAAGAGAATGGAACGGAAGGCGAAGGCGGCGCGCATCGATGCCTGCAGAGGGCTGTCCTGGACGGGCTGGCCGTCGGCGATAGAAAATAAATCGGGTGATCGGACGGGGTTGAGGACAATCACAAATTGAGAGGAGAATACAATGGGCGCTGTTGAAAAACGTGTCTTGATGGAATAGAGCAGCTGTCCATCGGTGAGATGATAGGCCATCAGCGTGGTGTCATCTGTTGCGAGCAAAAACAGGAGCTCCAGCTGTGGATCACAATAAAATCCATGGAGGAGAGGAGAGTCCAGGGAACCATCCAGATGATAAAGGAGCTGGACAGAGTTTGCCTCCAGCTGGTAGACATAAACGGAAGCCCCGTATGCCAGCACAAACAAATCGGACCGCGGCCATACGGCCTGCTGATGCAGAAGAGAATCGCTTGCGTGCAGGGAGAGGTGGAGGTATTCGGTCTGGCTGTCCAACTGGTAGAAAAAGACATCAGGCCCCGCCCAGACGGCATACTGAGCCCCGCTGGGCGACCAGATGAGGGGAACGTTTTTTCGAAAGGGAAAGGGCAGGCCATTGCCATTTGGATGGGCAGAAACCAGCCGCAGCGGCAGCTCGGGAGCCTGCTGGAGACCGGCTGCATCCGCGCAGAGGGGGAAAGCGTCTCGATAGCATTGCAGCATAGTCTGGTTCTGTTGCAGACAGGCCAGCAGAGCATCCCGGCTGTGCTGGCCGTTGCTTTTCAGCCAGAGCAGGTCATCGATCATGTGTTCCAGCTCGCCCAGCTGGACGGAGGCATCCGCGAAATCCGGTTGGTAGAGCCGGGCAAGGGCATCGAGATCCCGGGTGCGGCGCAGGAGGGATGGGAGATTAAACACCTTGCCAGTGCGGACCAGCCGTTCCCCGGCATCCAGATAGACAGGCAGCTGGGTGTAATAGCGGATCAGAAAGGTTTGCGCCTGGGTATAGCAAGCGGCAAACAGATCCTGGATAGCCTGGGCGAATACAGCATGGAAGCAGCGCACCGTCAGGATTCCGTGGAAAGGAACCAGCTGCAAAGCGCCATCCAGGTCCCAGAACAACCGGGACCAGACCACGAAGGGAAGGCGGTTGTGGGCGATGTCGTAACGGTCCTCCATCGCAAAGGCAACGCGCACCTGAGGAATTTGCAGCAGAACCGTTTGCAGATCCTCTTCAGCGAGGCCGTAAGGTGATGCGACGATGGTACTCAGAGCATATTGCACCAGAGTCTCATCGTGGCCGAGCTGCCGGTACATGCTGTGAATGACCTGAATGGCAGCTTGTTTCAAATCCGGCGGCGGCGCTTCCGGCTGTGTGCCGGAACGCCAGTGACTACACAAAATCGCCAGGAATTGCAGATAGAGGGGACTGCAAGGTTGGGAAAATGCGGTGCTGCGCAGGAATGCAAGCTGCTGCGCGTCCAGACAGCGGCCGCGCTGGGCCAGCAGCCGGAGGAAAATTTCTTCGCGGTCGGCCGTTTCGAGGTCATCCAGTGGAAGAATGCGGACCTGGGGGCAAAGACGCTGGGCCAGAGAGTGGTCAGTGGTGGAGAAAAGTACCTGGACCTGGGGCGGCAGTGTTTCAGGCAGCAGAGCTGTATGGAGAAGGCCAATGTCCTGAAACATTTCTGCGGCGTCGATCAGAACGACGCAGTGCTGATCGGCGGGAATCTGTTTCAGCAGATGACTGAACTGAAGGCCCAGCCTGCGATAGGTCAGAGGTTCTTTGATCTGTAGCCCGTATCGCTGTGAGATCTCGTCACTGAGCTGCTGCACACCGTCGAGAATCCGGTAGGAATGCTGTTCCAAACCGTAGAACAAGAAAAACAGGTCATCCGGATGGGGAAAATGCAGTGCCGCTTCCATCAGCAGCGCACTTTTTCCGCTGCCGGATGCGCCCAGAAGACACAGGGGCCGGCTGCCTGGACGCTGCAACTCTTGGGCCAAAAGGTCCAGTTCCCGGCTGCGGCCATAGAAGGGCGCGTGGAAGGTATGCAGCAGTTCCTGAGAGGCCTGATGCAGGGAAAGGCGTTTCATCTGGGTTTCGATGCGCTGCATCTCCGCCAGAATCCGTTTGCTGAGGCTTTGGATGGCCCAGTCCACAAACTGCTGCTGGTACGCCGGACCCACGGTGAGCTCGGTGAGGGCATCGCTCTGCCCGTCAGCGGATAGCCGCTGGCGAACCTGGTTGCGCAGACGGGCGACAGAATCCGGAATCGGTACGCCCGTTTCGGTGCGGAAAAAAGCGAGGGTGTGGCCCTGCCGGGAAGAAGCGTGCAGCAGGCCGTGCCAGATTTCAAGTTCGGTGGCTGATGCCATAAAAGGTTCGCCTGCTGCCGGCGGTATAGCCTGCTGCAGCCGCTGCAACAGGGCGCGAAGTTTGTCCTCCTCCTGCTGCCAGCGCGCATCCTCCAGCCATGGACCGTTCCGGGGCCGCAAACAGTATTCGCCGCCGATCTGGTTTTGATCCAGGACGTACCACTGCCCTAGAAATTCCTGCTCTGCGGGTGCTGCCGCCTCCCAGAGGCTTTGAAACTGCCGGGGAGAAATGTGTGCGGGCAGCGGAATCCAGCCGTACTGGCTGCCGATCATCAGGAGAAAGTTTGGCCGCGGAGAAACTTGCAGACAGCGGTCCACCTCTTTCAAACAGATATCCATGGTGCGCTGGTCCAGGGCCGACTGGGTGGTAACGCCCCAGCGCAGGTCAATGAGCTGAAAATGATAGCCGTATGCGGCACAAAGCCGCTCCAGTGCAGGCTGAACCTGTTGAGTCAGGAGATTTCTTTCCTCCATGAAATCCCGGAAAGTGGAGCTGATAAAGAGGCGGAACGTTCTGTTTTCCATGGCGTGATTCTCCTTGACGGTCAGAAAAAATCCGAGATGAGCTTTTGGGGCGGTCGAACAAATTTTGCCTGGATTCTTGCAGGACAAGGCGAAGCTATGCTAAAATATGGTTGAAACGTACCATACAGGAAAGGATGTGAACTTGCATGGATTGGGGCGATAAGCTGGTGCATCTGGTCGCCTGGCAGATGAGACCGGCGTTCCGGTTCTTTTATCCTTTGTTTTCCAACTATATGGACCGGGATACTGCCGTCGTTGCCGCAACAGCAGTGGCATGTATTTTATGGCTGGCTCTGGGCGTCGGGGTGATCATTCTGCTCGCTGCGGTATATTTTAAGCTGCTCAGGTGGTTCACTGCCAAAGATATCGTACAGCAGTATCAGACGTACAACGCGCAGATGGAAAAGATCCTCGGGCTGGACAAGGACGCCCTGCGCGAATGGACCGAGCTGCCCAGGCTGCGGCGTTCCTGGCGCAGCCGGCTTTGTGCGGCAACGTTTCATTGCGTCAAGTGGATGCTGGTGGTGACCGGCATCCTGGGGGGCGGATTTTGCAGCCTGTTCTTTCAGCCGCAGACGGTTGCAGCTCCCGCCAAAGTCGTATTCAGTTCGGCAGTGTGGGCCGGATGTATACTTTGCGGTTTGGTGGCAGTTTGGCTGCTGAACCGCCTGCGGCGGCTTCCGGACCGTCTCCGGAAGGCTTGGTTTGGCTCCCCGGCGAGGTGCCGAAAATTATAAAAAAATACAAGAATTTGAAATCAAAAATATAGAAACACGGAGAGGCAATGAACGGTGGCCTCTCCGTGTTTTTTGTAATAGATTGAGGAATTGATGTAATGAATGGACGAATTTGACGCATGATTCGATAAAACGAATAAAAAATGCATCCATTATTTGAATAAAAAGAAGCGGCATGAATGCCGTTCTTGCGGTCTGTAATCCATTATTCAGCAAAAAAAGAAATACAGCTTTTTCATCCAATTTAAGCGAAAAATATAAATCATATATCGCCCCTGAAAACACGGATCAAAAAGATCAAACACAGATGGGTGATGGACAGAAGCGCACGCAAAAATAAGTGGGTTTTACACCATAGAAAATCAGTCCTGCATCCCGCAGGGCAAACGATTTGCCGCCTCCATCAGAAAACGAAATGGTTTCAATGAAGGGAGGATTACATGCTGCGTTCAGCCGGTGCCATGGGGTACAAAACCCGGAAGCAGCTGCCAGTATGCGGCAGGCCTGCATGGGGAACGGCCAGCCTCTTTCGACTGACATTCAGTCGGCGTTGTGAAGAAAAAACAACGAATAAAAGATGTTTTTGGAGAGAGCCAAACAGCTCCGGCGGGACAGCGCACTCCGATGAACTTGTGAAATGAAAGGGCAAAACCGCTTTTGGAGAGCGGCAGATTTCCCGGGTTGTATGACAGCCGCTAAAATTGGCAGTGGGAGAGGATAAAAGACAGTCCGATTGAAAAAAATCACACACCAAACAAACCGGAAAATCATGCTCTCAATCGGCATATCTTTGAGGTGCGTTTTCCCGGCACAGACAGAAAAAATTATTACAAAGTATAAAGCCAAACGAGGGGAAAGTCAATAGAAATGATGCTGCATATTTTGGGTGATATGTTGTGCAGGTTGCCGGAAAAATGAGAAAATTTTTGGTCCGGTTTACCGTAATATCCAGGTCGGCAGAAGGTTGACAGGATAGAAGGCTGATTGTATTATAGAAGTAATCATAAACTGCATTCAAAACGGCCGGAATATTCAAATAAAATGCTATATTTGAGCTTGGCGCCGCAATCGTGAACCGGAAGGACAAGGTGAATAAAATGAGCCTTTTTTGTGTGATCTTTTCCATGGTGGCAATGGCCATTGCATTTGCCCAGAACGTAAGGCATGGACAGACCCATCGCATGATCCGGTTTACCGGGTGGTATTTCCTGGCTGTTTTCCTGGTCAATCTGGCATCCCAGCGGCTGACATACCCGCAGATGACTCCGTGGGATCTTTTCTTTTATGGGATGATTGCGGCCCTGCAAAGTTTTACTCTGGATGCATCCTATGACGTCATCTCACAGGCCATTTATACAGAGGGCGCGTTTGCGTATCTGTACTCAACGCTGATTTTGATGTGCGCCCCGATTGTGGGCGGTGCAGCGGTTCTCAACATTCTGGCAGATATTTTTCCTGAGTTCCGTTACTGGTATAAAACCTACCTGTGCCGCAGGGTGGTGATTTTCTCTAGCCTGGATGACAACACCTTTGGCCTGGCTGCGGAAATGGCATCGGAGGCTGGCCGCCACAGCAGTGTCCGGATTGTATTTGCCAATACGGCGGCGAATGAAGGCGAAGAGGATGAGAGAAACCAAATCGAGGAGGCACGGCGCCGCGGGTGGATCTGTCTCAAGGACGGCATCGGCGAGCTGAAACTGAACTGGAGACGTCCGCTCAGCTATGTTCTTGCGCGGGAGGACGAGGAGCGAAACTTACAGGATGCGCTCCAACTGGCCAGTCACCGCGAAGGTCTCTGGAGTCGGGCGACCGATACAGAGATCTGGGTCTACACCCATGATTCCAGCGCACCGGAACTTCTGGAACAGGCTTTTTCCAGGTATCGCGAGGAAAAGACGATACGCCTGCGGATGATTTCGCCGGTCACCATGACGGTGTACCGGCTGCTGAGCGAATACCCGCTGTATGATGCGTTTGTCCGCGGCCCGCAGCAGGAGGAAGCCTACACGGTGGCCATTCTGGGCACGGATGCTTGGGCAGAAAATTTGTTTCGGACGGTGTACTGGTGCGGGCAGATTCTGAACAAGCATTTGAACATCCACCTCATCAGCCCGGATGCGGAACGGTTCGCCCGGCACATCCATGCACAGATTCCGGAGCTGGAGGAAAATGACGGACGGGAGGCGTACTGTCAGATTGCCTTTGAAGCCCTTGATCCGGAGAGCGAGGCGTTCGAAGCGCGCCTCATGCAGCAGCCGCTCCGGGACTGCCGGATATGGTATGTCAGTCTGGGCGCAGATCGGCGCAATATAGCTGTGGCCATGGCGCTGGGACGGCGCCTGCGGGCGATCCATCTGACCGAGTCATTCCATGGGTGGGTGCACTACGTGGTCAATAACAATGCGTTGACAGCCAGTCTCCAGGCCTGGCAGGCAGGCAGCCGGGACGGTTGTACCCTGCATCCCTTTGGCTCGGTGCAGGATCTGTATTCAGGCAGTAACCAGTGGGGCATCCTGCATGACTTTGCCTGGATGATCAATAACGCCTGGCAGGAGAAAAAGGGCGAGTTCAGTGCTGAAAATGAATACAAGCGCCGGTCGTCGCTGGCCGCGGCGCTGCATATTCAGTATAAATTGTACAGCGGCGGCTTTTTGGCGCCCAACCTGTGCCCGGAACAGTTGCCCCTGAAAATACGGGAGAGCCTGCACTTGTATTTGCAGGCGCCCGCAGACCAGGCGCGGGATTATGCAATTGGGTACAATGAACACCGGCGCTGGAACGCTTATATGCGCTCGTCGGGGTACCGGAGTGTTTTGCTGGCAGATTGGGTCGAATTTTGCCGAAACAAGGGAGAGGTAACATCCCGGGACAAAGCGTCCGGGCTGCATGTATGCCTGACTGACTTTGCGGGCCCGGAGCCAGTGTCCCGGCTGAAAGACCAGGACTGGGAGGCGGACCTGCCCCAGCGGGACCCGGTCCGTTTTGCACAGCTGGATGGATTGGACCGGGTATCCTGGCAACTGCATCAGTTGAAGGAAGAGTTTGCCCAGAGCCGGTATGAACAGGCGCTGTCCGCTTGGAGGGCCGGCGGCGAAAAATCAGAGGAAAAACCCACCCGGGAACAGCCCTGGAAGGATGATTATAAGATGTATGACATCCAGGCCTTGCGGGAAGTTGCGGAAAAGTACGAGATTTACAGCATAATTGAGGAATGGGCCAGAGAGAATGGTCGGCAAAAGCTGCGGGCCTACCTCAGTTTGCGGGAACTGGCCCCTGGACGGAAGGACCGGCTGGCGCTGCTGGATGCGCTGCGCGGTAAGATCAACAGCAAAGGGGCTGGACCCGAAGCGCAGAAACAGCTGGCACAGCTATATGCCTGGGCCGAAACAGAGCCCGAAGCGTTAGAGACGCTGACGGTGGAACAGTTGACAAAACGGCTGGCATTGGCTGTGTAACACAGTGGGCAAAGGGGGAATTGGGTGAAAACGCAGGATGGAACGATAAGCCGCTGGATGGCAGTGCTTGTGCTGGTTCTGGTGATGCTGTGGATGGCAGCTGGGTGGGTGCCGTCCGCTGCGGCGGCCGTGGAAAGCATGGGGAATGCCCGGCAGATTGCGGTGGTATACGATGATTCAGGCAGCATGGTCCGCGAGGACAATGTCTATACAGAAAACTGGTGCCGCGCAAAATATGCGATGGAAGTGTTTGCGGCGATGCTCAAAAAAGAGGACAACATGAGCATCTTTCCCATGAGTGCCTACCGCAATTCGGTGGAAAGCAGCCGCGCCCCGGTGCGGATTCAGGGCAGCATGGATGCAGACCAGCGGGTTCAGACGGTACATGAGATGGACCACCTGAGCCAGGGAACCTATTTCAACAGTGTTAAAGCGGCTTGTGCTTATCTGGAAACGGTGGAGCAGGGGCAGGACAGGTGGCTGATCGTCCTGACGGACGGCGAATTTGATACCCCCATTGAGCAGGTGGAAGAGTACCTGCGTCAGGCGGCAGAACAGGGGATCAAGGTCATCTATTTTGTGATGGGAGAGGGAACCCAGAGCATTGGGCAGGCCCCAGAGTTGGGAATCTACTCGTATCGCGTGGAAAATTCGGAAGAAATTCTGTCCGGCATCATCGAAGTCGCCAATCAGGTGTTTAACCAGCGAGCGCTGGACCACAGCTATCTGAAGGAGACCGCATACGGGTTGGAATTTACAACGGATATTCCGGTGTGGGATTTGACCATCTTTGCCCAGGGGCAAAAGATTGAGATTGGGGCGCTGTCCGGCGGAGAGGATACTTTGCAGGCGGCGACCCAGACCGAAGTGCGCTACAGCGACAAGATGCCCAGCAACTACACCCCGGAGGAACAGCAGAACATTCTGGTGGACACAAATCTAGAGGGCATTCTGGCATCCTTTTCGTCCGAAGGCACCATCCCAGCGGGAACCTATCAGGTGCCGGTGTCGGATTTGTCCAACGTGGAAGTTTATTACACCCCAGCGGTGGAAATTGAACTGCTGATGGAGGACGAGCAGGGAAACCAGTATCACCTGAACCGGCAGACAGCCGAGGTGGATAATCGCAGCTATCATGTGACGGCTCAGCTGGTGGATGCTGATTCAGGAGAGCCGGTGCGCAGCAATCTGGTCAAGCTGGAATCCTGTACCCTGACCTACAGCAATGGCGGCGAGACCTATACCTTGACCGGCCTGGAACAGGGCGGCACCGCGGTGAAATTTTCTTCCGGCGAGCTGATGGGTGAGCTGCTGGCGCAGCTGGACTGGCAGCAGCAAATCCGGGTTCCCATTGAAAGCGTAGTGGGGCCGGAGGTCTGGACGGGTCAGCTGGAGGTTGTGCTCCCACAGGTCAGCCAGGACGGCGCAACATATCAGTTCCTGCTGGATACTCTGGAGGACGGTTCGGCCGTTCAGGTTGTCCCGCAGATTCAGAACCCGGAAACCGGGGAACTGCTGGCACCGGGCGCAGAAGAAATGGCCAGCGCCGTGCTGGAGGTCCGAATGGAAGCCGCCGATCCCGGCAGCGCCGGCAGCGGGGCTTTGGGATGGCTGTACCGTATCTATGCGGCGCTGTATGAACGTCATCTGGATGACCGGGAAATTCTCTGGACCACGCAGCCGGACGGGAACCAGGTGCTGGTTCTGCCCCACTATGCAGGGCAGGGGGCAGACGACACCTACTACGGCAAAGCCGTCCTCTGGCTTGACTGGACCAGTGGCACAGCCGATCATGAAGTGCATATTTCCCAGTCCTGTGAAGTGAACATTGGCCCGCCGCCGCTGCGGCAGGTGCTGCCCCGGATGATCAAGGCCATGTGTCTGCTGCTGCTGGCGCTGGCAGCAATTCTGGGGTTCATTCGCAAGAAACGGCTGCCGGCCCGGCTTCAGGTTACGCTGACCGTGGTGGAGAAGACTCCGGGCATCTTTGCCGGCGGAGAATTTGAGCGGGAGATGGCGATTCACCGGAAGTTCAGTGTGTTCCGCGCGGAGGAAGCGCGGATCAATATGTCGTTCGGCGGCAAGATCTCGGCGCCCGCCCTGCACATCCGGGCGGCAAACCGATGCCTGAACAATAAGGATCGCCGGTTTGAGATTCTCAACATCGAAAAGTTTGCGCAGGTGGGAAGCATCCAGCCGGTTTATGTGGACGGCAAGGAGGTCAAACCGGGAGACAACCACCGGCCGCGGAACAGCAAAATCAAGATTACCTGCCGGAGCAATACCTGCAAGGGCAGCATTCCCCCGACCTGTGAGTTCAAGTTTGGGATACGCAGCAAAAAGGCGGCGAAGTCCGGGAGCTCCCGCAGGAAAAGAGGAAAATCCAGGAGACATGGTCGATGAACCTGCCGCGATGCGGTGGAAGCGGAAGCAAAAGCAGAACAAAAAAGAGCAGGAGGAAATTTTATGAACGCACCTACATTGATTGTCGGTCTGGGCGGAACGGGCAGCAAGATTGTCGCCAAGGTTGCAAATAAGACAAACTCCCAGCAGAGAAAACAGGTTCGTTTTGTCTGCATTGATACCGATGTGAATGATCTGCGCACGCTTCGGGAGAAAAATCCTTTTCTGGTGACGATTCAGACCTCGGCTCCCTACACGGTGGGCGAGTATCTGGATAAAAACCATTATGCCCGCGATGTGTGGTTTCCCACCCATCACATTATGAATTCCAAGACCCCCACCGAGGGCGCCGGACAGGTGCGCGCCATCAGCCGGCTGGCGTTTGACACCTGTGTGCGGGAAGGTGCGCTGGAGCCGCTGGAACAAGCCATTGATGGCCTCTATCCGCTGGATGGACGGGTGAACGGACAGGCGCTGCGGGTCATTGTGGTTTCCAGCCTTGCAGGCGGCACAGGCAGCGGCATCATTCTGCCTGCGGCCATGTACATCAAAAATTATCTGGACAAGCACTTCAAGCGCAATGCCAGTGTGATGCGTGGATTTTTGCTTTTGCCGGATATCTTCTTTGCAGCCAAGAGCCCGGAGGAGATCAACAATCTCTGCTGCAACGGCTACGCGGCGCTGCGGGAGCTGGATGCGTTCATGCGCCGCAGCGACTGTGAGAGGGAGAGCGGCATCCTGCACAGCCTGTCCCTGACCATGCCGGACCCGACCACTGATTCCCGGGTGGATTACAAGCTGGCGCCGTTTAACTTCTGCTTCCTGTATGGGGCGCAGAATACCTCCGATCAGCGGCTGTCCAGCTTTGAGGAGTACATGAACCAGGCAGCCAACATCGTGTATGCCCAGTCCATCAGTGCTTTGAGCGGCCGGAGCAATTCCAGCGAGGACAACACGATTCTGACCCTCTGCGCCGGCCATGGACGCAACCGGTTCTGCGGTGCAGGCAGCAGCTGCATGATCTATCCCAAAGAGGACGTAATCCGCTATATGGCGGATGTATGGGCGCTGAAGAGCATGGGTGAGGGCTGGCTGTATCTGGACAGAAAGTATGAGGAGTACAGCCGCCGCCAGGAGCAGCTGATGGAGCGGGACCCCATGGCGGAGATGATGAGCCTGCGGGACTTTTACATCAATACGGTGGAAACCGACAAGGAGAGCGCACTGACCGCCCGCATCCGCAAGGAATGCCGGGCGCAGGATGCAGCCAATCCCACCCAGGATGTGGGCAAGTGGGAGCACTATCTGATCGACCTGGGGGAGATGATCCACCAGGAGATCGAAGCCGATGTCCAGATGGAGAATGCCAAGCAGGACCTGCAAACCAGCTATAACACCCTGACTTCAGTGGGCAAAAATGAGACCGAGGGCATTGAAGCAGAGCGCGACGCTGCCTATGCCAAATTGATGGAATATCACAAGCGTTCGCTGGCCAGTGCGCAGATTGTGGCATCTTCCATCATCAACAATCACATTTTGGCCGAAGGCGACCTGACCGAAACCAGCAAACGCACCCACATGGAGTACTGGCTGCGGGGAAATAAGGACCAGTTTGCGCATCCGGCCTCGGTGAGGTATTTCCTGTATGGGCTGCAAAATCTGCTGGATAAGCGGATTGCAGACAGCCGCACGCGGCTGGAAAAGATTCACAAGGACCTGAAAGAATTGGATGACCAGATTGACGACCAGGAGACGGAGGGCATCCGCGAGGACATCACCGATTACCGGGTCACCAAAAAGGTATTTGTGTTCCCTGAGCGCGTGAATCTGACGGCGGTGGACGATCTGGTGGACTATTTCCAGAACCATCAAAAGAGCGTGGATGAAGAGCGGGATCAGCTGGTTCGGATGCGGGTGCTGGAAGCGCTGCGGGAACACGTCGGCCGTTTGGTCAACTGCATGGAACTGTTTTTCAGCACCCTGCGGGTCTGCCTGGAGGATACACGCCGCGACCGGAATTTGATCCGCGGCCGGTATAGCAACTGTGAGGGCAGTACGACTTACTATGTCTGTGCCAACAGCCGGTGCCTGGACGCCATGGAGCAAGAGATGCCCTATGAATTCAGCAGCATGGACAGCGAAGTCAGCCGGACCATCTACTGTGAAATCAAACGGATGGGCCTGAGCCGCGAGGAGATTGACAGCCGCGGCCTCAAAAAGATGTATGAAAACGAGATCATGGATTACTGGCGCCGCGCCGTGCTGCGCAAGAATGGCGCCAGACTGGAGATCAATGTCATTGATGCGCTGATGAATGAGGCCTGCTATATGGCAGACCGCAAGGACATCACCATGACGGAGCAGGAGGCCTATTGCCAGAGCAAGCTGACGCAGACAGCCAACATGGCAGAACCCTTCATCGAACGGCCCCAGGGAGAAATCCGGCATCCCATCAAAGTCAGCTGCTACAGTGAGAATGTGCGCCGGCGGTATGAAGGATTCATCACCCGGGCACTGAATGAGGAAGGCGGCTATGCGGATGACTCGGTGGATGACTGCGAGCTGATTTTCTATCATGCACTTTACGGCATCCGCGCTGTGGATTTGCAGCAGTTCAGCCCGGAGATCAACTCCCGGACGATGAAGCGCCGGGCCGGCATCTACTATGAGGCATACAAGAGCCGTGTCAGCAAGTTGGGTCCGGTGCTGGCCCGCAACAGTGATATCACGCCCCATATTGACCGCAACTGGCATCTGGCCAAGTATCTGCCGGACCTGTCAGATGAGGTCCATGAAAAAGAGATCAAGGATGTATTCCGTGCAATGGTCTGGGGTCTGATTTCGGAAAACATCAAGTATCAGGTGAGCGATCATCTGTATACCCCGGAGAGCAATGACAATCGGGATTTTATCGTGCCCAGCCGGGAAGGGGACGCCGCCAAGGCCAACCCCTGCGACAAACTCAGTGAGCTGGCGGATGCACTGGCCATCAATCCGCCCCAGGTGGCGCGGATTCTGCGCTCGCTGGATACCCAGATTGAGATCGAACTGCGGGACCGCAAAAAGTTTGGCGAGACGCTGTTTGCCCGGCGGATTCGGTGGCATGACCCTGCGAAAGTACATCAGAACCACGGCGAAAATATGGTGAACTACTTCCGCATTCAGGAGTTTGATAAAGAGACCGACGCGTCCATCTTTGATATCCTCTACTGGTACAAGTACAGCAAGCCGGTGGATGAATACAACGTGGACAACATGAATCTGCTGCGGGATGCGATCATTGAACTGGTGGAGTACTATATTTCGCGGTTTGTCGGCCAGAATTTGCAGAATGCGGCCTTTGCGGTGGTGATGGTGGACCAGCTGATCCGCTTTAAGGAAAACATGACCAAGCAGGGCCTGATGAACAATGGCGAGCCGCTGCGCCCGGACCGGCTGCTGGATGAGACGGTGGGAATGGTGACCAGTGCCCTGAACCGCCGGTTCCGGGAAGAATACCTGATTGATTCCAGTGACCTGCACAATGTCCTGGTGGAGATTGACCGTGCAGCGAATGAAATTCGAGATGCCCAGGCCAAAAATCCCTTTGGCGCATGACGGGCGGCAGAGGCAAAAACTGAGAAAAGGAGGTGGCGCGGGTGCTGACTGTTATCATCACGACAGATGATTCCGATTCGTTTTTGCATGAGTACAGCACGCTTTTCCTTCCGTTCCAGCAGGAAGGGCAGATTGCTTTCTGCCATTGGAACCCAGCGGGCAAAGACTACAAGTCCGCGCTTCCGGAGTTGAGCGGCCTGGTGGCCGCCCAGACCGAATGGAGGGCGCTGGTGGCGCTGATCCAGCGGGAGGACGATCTGGACCAGGAGCAGGAATTTCCCGCAGAACTGGACAATCCCTTTGATTTCTGCTGCAATGGCCGGCAGGACGGCTATGAGGTGGAGGAAAGCAATATCCCGCTGATCCGCCTGGCCCAGATGCTGGGAGGGGTGCCTGAACCCATCTACGAATTTGCGGATGACCTGGTCCAGCAGCCGGAGACCGGACGCTGGATGCGGGACACCGTCCTGAAAACCACGCGGGAATCGATTCGGCAGCAGCGAATCAAGTGGAGCGTTTTGGAGGACAAATACCAGTTTTCGGGGCCAAAACCCTGCACAGTATGGTTTCTGGTCAGCCGCCCGTATCCGGCATCCCGGGTCCGCAAAAAGAACCAGGAGCCGGACAGTCCCGAACCAAAAAAGGATCTGAGTTTTGCACAGCGCAACCGCTACCCGGCCCGGGCAAGATTTTTCACCATGGACTGTATGGGGTCCCGGTATGGTCGGGGTACGCTGGAGGAATTTCACTTTTGGATGGCGGCGCTGACCTTGGCCATCAACGATTATGACGGCGGCAGGGTAGAGCCGGAAAAACTATACCAGATTCATTTGGATTTGAGCACCGAACAGTGGCGAAAGCTGCTCAGCGACTACTGCAACCGGCTGTCCCGCATCCGCAGAATGATGGAGCGCCGCGCGTCGGCCCTGCGGACCCGTGCCCATCAGGAGGAGCCGCCCAAGGAACAGGAACTGCCGGATTTCACCTTTAAGGTCACGGTGGCAATGGATCCTGTGAACAGTTCCGAGCTCCAGGTGGAGGACGGCGATCTGGGCCTGTCCCGGGATTGTCCCGAGGATGAGCTGGACTGGTGGGGGCGGTCGGTTCGTCAGAGCGGCAGAGCGATGGAAAAACTACTGATGGCACCTCGCAGAGCGCTGGACCAGGCCTGTCTGTATGCGCACCGCAACAGCAGTGTGGCGCCCATACAGGTGCGGAAACTGGATTCGTACCAACAGGAAGAGCTGGAGCATCTGCTGATGGAAGAGGAGATCGCTCTGTTCCAGACCAATGCAGATGAAGCGCTGCCGCTGGGAAGGATCCGTCGGGACAGGCGGAAGGCCGACCGTCAGGTCCGCGAAACCATCGGAGGCCGGATGAGCCGGCGGATGACAACCATCGCAGGCGTAGCCGCGCTGCTGCTGTATCTGGCCGGTTTTGTGCCGGAGTGGATTCGTGCCCGGATGCAGGGAGCAGAGCTTGGGCCGATTTTGCTGGCCTGCGCTATACGGCTGGGCATTTTGGCGGTTGTGGGCCTGTTGACTCTGCTGTGGTTCCGGCATGGCCTGCGCCGGAAGGTCGGAGACTACAACGCGGTGATGCGGACCCTTGGAACCAAAATCAACGCCATGTGTGAATTTTACAGCGGTTATCTCACCCAGATCTGCACCTATATGCGGGGCAGGGGGGCGCTGGATTTAATCCAGAGCCGCACCGTTGCCGTGCAGGAGCAGACCGACCGGATGGAGCGTCATATCAGGGCGCTGGATCGCTGCTGCCGCCAGACGATTTCCTGGATGGAGAGCATGGGGCTGGAACGGATGGAAGACGAGCACAGCGGCCAGCCGGAGTACTTCAACGTCGAGATTCCGCCAGAAGAAAATGAGGCCTACGAACTGCGCACCCGGCGCAGCATCCTCAAACGGGACAGGTCGGGCCGGCAGATCCGTGTGCCCTATCCCTTTGTACAGGGCCTGGAATTTGAGAGAGAGGAGCTTTTCAAGTGAGTAACGTCAGCCTGTTTGAACTGATCCGCTCCTGTCTTTTGACCGTTCCCTTTGTGCTGCTCTGCCTGCACAGCAGTAGAATCAACCTGAAGCGCAGCCAGCGCGTCCGTCAGTATCTCATGGTGTTTTTGGCGGTGGCATACTGCGTGCCCACCCTGATTCTGGTTGACCGAATTCTCAACAGACTGATCGTTCTGATCCGGTGGCTGGCCGGCCTGACCGGTCTGATCCCCGGCATCGGGGCGGTGGTGAGCAGACTGCTTTCCCTCGCGCTGGATTATCTGCTGCGGGGGTACGGCGTCCAGATGCTGGCCAATACCGTCCTGGTGGCGGCGTTCTGCATCTTCAAGCGATTTGCACTTTTGGCGTGCAAAAAGCTGTACGAGCGCTTTCCTTCTCTGTATGGCCGGGCGACCGAATGGTTTTATGAGAAGCGTGCAGGGGATCCCTGTCCGATGCTGAAGGACCATTGCCGCCAGCTGAGAGACCTGGTGCGTGTATTCTATGGGGCGTTCATTGCGCTGGGGGCAATGGATATTCTGTTGGTTTTGCTGCATCCCTCCGACCCGCTCTATTCTTACCCGCTGTACCCGGTGTTCGGTGTGCTGATTATGGGAGAGTGCAGTTTCTTTCTGGGAGGCTATACCCGCCAGGAGTACGCGGCCCAGGAGGGCGGCACCGAGGAGGGGGAGACGGCAGATCTGGAAGAACTGCGCCTGGAACTGGAAAGGCTGTTTGGAGACAGGCTGCTGTACCAGGACAGCTGGGATGCAGCGCCGCTGCCCGCCCCGAAAGAGGAGGAAAATCTGCTGGAAAAGCTGAGCAGCAGCCCGGACGCGATCGATCAGATCACCAGCAATTATTTTTTAAACAAGATTGCCTGCGGAGAGGAGATTGAGCAGGATACAGTCCAGGGTGCGCTGGCCCTGATGCAGGGCCGGAGTGTGCTGTTCTGTGACCCGTTTTATCACGATCTGACCGACTGCCTCATGCTGCCGGTGGTACATCAGCTGCTGAACCATCACAAGATTCTGGTGGTGTTGGGACGTTCGTCCGGCGATCAGGATGTGATGGGCTGGATACAGGATGGTCTGGAGCGCAGCTGCAATCTGCGGTCGCTGTGGTCGGTGGCATGGCTGGAGGAAAGGGACAGCAGCGGAGCGGCTCTGCCGGATGTAGGCCTGCTGCGGTTCAATGATCTGTAC
Organism: Faecalibacterium sp. An192; assembly: GCF_002160175.1. Lineage (NCBI taxonomy): Bacteria > Bacillati > Bacillota > Clostridia > Eubacteriales > Oscillospiraceae > Faecalibacterium > Faecalibacterium sp. An192. Next base: position 20,981 of record NZ_NFKB01000020.1, on the reverse strand, counting down.
AATATGCCGTTGCAGCAGAGCTGTACGGACTTTTTCAGAGAGGTGTCACTGGTGATCCTTCTGGAGCCCAGCAACCTGATGGGAACCGGACAGATTGGCCTGCGCACCATCTGCCAGCTGTGTGAGGGCGATGGCAAGCAGCCGCCTGTCTATGCTGCGTGCGACCGGAACAGCGACGGCCTTGTGGACGCGCTGAGTCATACGCTGCGCCAGAGCCTGGTGGAGGTGATGGCTTCGCCCATTCCGAGAAACCATCGCTATCAGATGTTCTGGGCAGCGGAGGGGATCAGCGTCGCAAACCGGATTCTGCCCAAAATCAGCCGGTATCTCGGCTTTGGAACGGAACTTTCTGTGGTGGCGCTCCGGCATGGAATCAGCCAGTCCCATTGGTACTGCAACAACCGGATTCCGATGCGGGATATGCGCTGGAGCGCGGAACAGTATACCGCGGCGCTGTGCACCTATGCCGACTGCCGCGTCGAGCAGAGTGTGCTGGACGAGCGAATCCGGTTTGAGAACCGCCTGTGGCAGGCGGACCGGTTGACGGATGCCTTTGTGATTGTGGAAGATGAATACAACAATATGTTTGAATTGGCGCGGGTCTATGCGGCCCACGCGGAAGGCACCGCGTTTGTCAACATACTCAGCGAGAACTATCTGCTGCGGGATTATATGCGCTGCAATGCAGAGATGATGGAAAACGATCCCAAGGCAATCCCGGCCCTGTGTCCGGATTTTGCCCGCACCGAGCGGAATACCGTACTGCGGCTGCTGCTGATGATGACCGCCAGTCCGCAGGAAGAGTCCATGGTGAAAAAGGAACTGACGCTCTGCGGTCACAAGGAAAAGGACGTCTATCAGGCATTCTGCAAACTGCTGGTGCAGGACACAGATTTGCCGGAGGACATCGTGCGGGTAATCTACCGGGAGGAGCCGGACGAGCTGGGCGCAGGAACCATCAGCCGGAAGTATTTTTCTGTGTCTCCGGACGATTTCCGGCGGCTGTATGAAGAAGTTTTGCGGCCCGCCTGCTTTGTGGTGGAAAATGAACAGAATGGTCGCTGCTTTATGGGGGCGCGGATGATGGGCCAGGTGACCCAGAGTCTGCTGCCGGGACAGTTCTTCAGTTACGACGGCCGGTACTATCAGCTGCAACGCATCACCCGGGAAGAAGGCATGGTGGTGCGGCGGGCAGCCGACCATATTGTGAGCCGCCAGTGCTACCGGCAGCTGCGCAGCTATCAGCTGAATGAGTTGGAGCCCTGCGGGCCCATCCAGGATCTGCGGGGGTTGTCGGTACAGATCTGGCAGGCAAATGTGGAGGTGGAAACCAGCGGCTATTATGTTATGCATTCCCGGGAGGACTTCCAGACGGCCCATCGGGTGGACCTGGGAGATCAGCCGGTCCGGCGCAGCTACCGCCGCAAAAAGGTGGTTCGGATTTTGCTGCCCGATGTACAGCTTCTTTATCCGGTGAGTGTCCTGCTGAATGAGCTGTTTGTGACCCTGTATCCGGGCGAAGCGGATTTCCTGTCGGCGGCCACCAATGGGCCCCGGCCCGAACTGGCGTATGGGGCGGCGCTGTCTCCGGTGCTGACGTGCGAAGGAGAACCGGCGCTGTATCTCATCGAGGATTGCCTGATGGATCTCGGTCTGCTGGTCAGCGCAGAGCGGAATCTGCGCAGAATTTTGGAAATCATGGCCGATTATCTGGACTGGTATCAGGACCCTGCGCGGGAACGCTGGGAGGGAAAATCCCAACCAGGCCGGGATGCAGAGTTAGACAGGCCGGAGCAGGCCCAGCAGTCTGTGCTGCGGGAAGAAGGCATTGACTTTGAGGGTGAGGATGACCGCGTTATGACCGGCGAAGGCGCCAGAGAGCGCCTGCACACCCTGCGGGAATACCTTACTTATGGCGCAGAGGAAACCGCCGCATTCCTGAAACTGGACCAGCTGTATGCATTCCTCTGCAAGTACGGCTTTTTGGATTCCCTGCTGCATCATACCCGCACCGGGGATCCCGAAATCGAGGCGTATGTCCGTCACATTGAAGACGGGGAACATCTGTGTGATTTCTGTGGTGCGCCCATGGAGCCGGGCCAGTTTACGGTTTTGAAGGATGGACGGGAACGGTGTCCTGCGTGCAACAAGACGGCCGTGCGGCGCGCGCGGGATGTGAAAAAGCTCTTCCTGGATACCCGCCGGGAGATGGAGCAGACCTTCGGGATTTCCATCCGCTGCCCCATCAAGGTGCGGTCGGTGAACGCCCAGAAAATTGCGGCTGAGCTGGGCAAAGAGTTCAAGCCCACAGGCGGAATGGATGGGCGTACACTGGGCTTTGCAAGGCAGCGCGCCCGTGGAGGCCGGGAGCTGTACCTGGAAAACGGCTCGCCCCGGGATGCGCTGGCCAGTACCATTGTCCACGAGTTGACCCATATCTGGCAGTATGAAAACTGGGGGGATAAGATTCCTTCCAACGAGGAAAATCTTCCCATCTATGAAGGCATGGCTGTCTGGACTGAAATCCAGATGATGCTGAGCCACGATCAGATCCAGCGGGCAAAACGGTATGAATATCTGCGTCTGCAAGTTCACGACGAATATGGCGATGGCCTGCGGATGTACAAGCAGCACTACCCATTTCAGAAGGGCAGCAGGACCAGCCGCAGAAAATCGCCGTTTGGCAGAATTCCGCCGCTGTAACCGTTCCAACGAGGCGAAAGGGGGAAGGATGAATCCATGCGAATATCCGTCATGAGCAGCAGCCGGATGGAGATGATCCGGACCGGCACACAGGATACAGGTGAAATACCGGTGTATGCCAGTCTGAGAGACCGGCGGGTGCAGATTGCTGCCATCCTCCGTTCCGGACAGGGGTGGAAGATTCGATGTGAAGAGGGCTGCCGGTTTCTTGCCATCGACCCGCTTCGGGTTCGGCAGCTGGAGCAGACCGAACTGCCTCTGCAACCGGGCACCCCCTGTAGTATCCAGGTGGAATCCAGAGAACTGGTGCGGCTTCTGCCCGATGAAGACCCCCAGGAAGACCAGACGCTGCCTCTGTATGCACTGCCGGCGGAAGGAACCCTGCTGATGGGCGGCGACCGTTCCTGCGCGGTGCAGTGGGATGGCTTTGGCGTGGACGGACCGGCGCTTCAGCTGGTGGTGCAGGCAGGCGGCGTGCAGGTCAAAAACTTGGAACGGGCACCCTGGCTGCTGTACTGCCGCGGGGCAGCAGTCAGCCGGGCCCGGCTGGAACCGGGGGATTGGGTTTATTTTGCAGGTTTGTGGATGACGGCAGGCGCGGGCTTTTTGCAGCTCAGCGTGCCGGATGGCCGCGCCCATGTAGCGCTGGAGCCGCTGACAGCGGCACGCTGCATGGAACAAGGCAAAAAGCAGAATGCTTCCTTTCATATTGCGCCGTCCCACTCGCTGCTTCCGCAGCGGGATGCCATCCGCGTACAGCCTCCCCCCGGCCTGCAGGAGGAAGTCCGGCAGCCGGTGGGCCTATTGGCCATGCTGCCCAGCACCCTGATGGCCTTTGCCATGCTGGTAACCATGATTACCACGGCTACCAGCGGCAAAAGCATTGGTACGCTGTTTTCCAGTATGCTGATGGTGATGTGCATAGTTCTGTCCCTGATGGTGCCGGTGTTCAGCCGGCGGCAGGCCCGGCGGCAGGCCGCCGCCCAAAAGCTGCGCAAAGAAGAAAATTATCGGGAATATTTAAAGCAGCTGTCTCAAAATGTGCAGCATGAATGCGAGGTGGAGCGGTTCAACCTCCTGCTGCGCAATCCGCCGCTGGATGGAGAGGGGATCAGTCTGAGTCAGCCGGGCGGAGGTTCCTGCCTGGTGCTCAGCTGTACCGCCCGCAGTGCAGGAGACGGCTGGAAAGGCCTGTGGGAGCGTCTGGCCGACGACCCGGACTTTCTGTGTGTCCAGGTGGGAACCGGTGATTTTGCCCCGGCCTGCCGTCTGGAAAAACCGGAACCCACGGCCATCGGTCCCCTTCCGCCGCTTTATCAGGAGATGGAACAAGCAGTCCAGGAGCTGCCGATTCTGCATCAGGCACCGGTGGTGCTGGACCTCAAAGCCGACCGGCTGGTGGGCATTGTGGGCAGAAACCGGGATGATGTGGTGAGGCAGACCATCGGCATGTTGGTGGAGCTGACAGCCCTGCACAGCTATGAAGATTTGCGGATTGTCCTGATCTATGGAGAAAAAGAGCGCACCAGCTGGGAATTTGCCAAGTGGATGCCCCACGTCTGGCGGGAGGATGGCCGGGTCAAGTACATTGCCAACGATCTGAGCGAGATCAAATCCCTTTCCCAGATGCTGCTGGAAACCTATCGCGCACGCAGGGAGAGCGGCGCCACTCCGGAATATCGTCGGTGGAACCCGTGGTATCTGATTGTCCATGCGGATCAGGAGCTGGGCCGGCGCGCCGAAGCGCTGCGGGAGCTGTATGGATGCCAGGAAAACCTGGGGATCACCCTTCTTGAACTGTGTGAAAGCGAAAAGCAGCTGCCCAAAAACTGTACTGCGATTGTAGATCTGGACCGGAGCGCGCTCCAGCTGCGGCGGGGCGGAACGGTTCAGGAACAGCGCTTCAGTACCTCGGTCTGCTATACAGGAGATGCGCTGGCGCTGTTCACAAACATGAGCCGCATTCGTCTGAATGATGTGGAGCGGGGCACAGGTTTTCCCGAATCGCTGAGCTTTTTGGAGATGGAGCAGGCGGGAAACACCCAGCAGCTCAATATTCTGCACGCCTGGCGGACCAGTGATCCGGTCCACACCCTGGCGGCAACGATTGGACGGGATCGGGATGGCTTTGCGGTCACACTGGACCTGCATCAAAAAGCCCACGGGCCCCATGGACTGGTGGCAGGAACCACCGGCTCAGGCAAAAGCGAGCTGTTGATCTCGATGATTCTGGATTACGCCATCCACTACCGGCCGGATGAAGTAGCCTTTGTGCTGATTGATTTCAAAGGGGGCGGCATGGCGGATGTGTTCCGTGGTCTGCCGCACCTGGCGGGCTGCATCACCAATCTGGACGGGAATGCACTGCGCCGCAGTTTCCTTGCCATTGAGAGCGAGCTGGAACGCCGTCAACAGAGCTTCCAGCAGGTTACCCAGCAGCTGCATCTGAACTCGGTGGATATCTACACCTATCAGAGCCTGTATCGGGAAGGCCGGGTAGCTGAGCCGATGCCGCACCTGATTCTGGTGGCAGACGAGTTTGCAGAGCTGAAGAATCAGCAGGGAGATTTTATGGAACAGCTGATTCGGATTGCCCGGATTGGCCGCTCTCTGGGAATCCATCTGATTCTGGCCACTCAGAAGCCGGACGGCGTGGTGGATGAACAGATCCGGTCCAACGTGCGGTTCCGGATTTGCCTCAAGGTTCAGGACAAGAGCGACAGTATGGCGGTTCTGGATACGCCGGATGCGGCACAGCTGGCCCAGGCGGGCCGCTTCTACCTGAAAGTGGGCATGAACGAGATCTACGAGTTGGGACAGTCCGGCTACAGCGGTACGCCCTACCAGCCGCGCAGCCGGTATGAGCCGTCCAAAGATCTGGCGGTGGATCTGCTGGATGAACAGGGCCGGGTCAAGCGCTCGGCAGCCCCCAGCCGTCCGCTGGAAAATCCCGACCTCAAGGAGGTAACCGCAGTATTAGAGGCGGTTGCCGCAGCAGCGCAGGCAGAGAAATATACCCAGCACTTCCTCTGGGCCGAGCCGCTGGCTATGGTTCAGGAGGGAACCGACCGGCTGGATAAGCCAAAGGAAGACCGCTGTGCGGTCCAGGTGGGTGAGTACGATGACTTGTTTGAGCGCCGGCATAAACCGGTCTTTCTGTCTCTCTCGAGCCTGGGGCATGGCGTGGTGTATGGTGCAGCGGGTTCCGGCAAGAGCGATTTTGTGTGCCGTGTGCTGATTGAGTGCATGAAGAAGTATACGCCGGAGCAGGTGCAGTTCTATCTGGCAGATGCTGAATCCGGCACTTTGCAGGCGTATCAGGGCGGCAGCCACACCGCCTTTGTGGCGCTGGCAGGAGAGTACGACCGGTATGAGGAGATGCTTCAACTGCTGCATCAAGAACTGGAACGCCGCCGGGTGCTATTGCAGCCCTTTGGCGGTGACCTGGAACGCTATCTGGACAGTGGACATGTGCTGCCGTACTGTCTGTGTGTGGTGCAAGATTTAGGCGGATTCACCGGCGGACCCAATGGCGGCGAGCTGCTGGACCGGCTGCGGGAGCTGGCGCGTGTTGGCAAGAAATACGGCCTGACCCTGCTGCTGACCGGCACGGATGAGCGAAGCGTCCATTATTCGCTCCGCAGCCTGCTGCCGCAGGTATATGTGCTGCGGATGACCAATGCAGATGAATACGCCAGTATTCTGGGCCGGACGCAGGGAATGACGCCTTCCGATGGCCGGGGACGCGGGCTGATCCGCTGTGAAACGCCAGGCCGTGGCAAGGGATATTCCATCTATGAATTCCAGGTGGATGTGCCTTTTGCACATGCGGCAAATCCCTATGAAGAGATTTGTGCGCTGGTGCAGAGCATCTCGCAGAAATACGGCAGTACGGCCCCGGCGGAGGAACAGGTGCCGCAGGATCTGGAGCCGGATTGGTTCGACCGCTTCCCCTGTACAAGGGAAGCGGTGCCGGTGGCTGTGTGCCGGGATGGCACGCCGGTGCTCTGGAATTTCCAGGCGGACCCGCTGCTTCAGTGTAGCCTTCCTTCCGAGATGGGCCTGGTGCGGGGGCTGATCGGGCTGCTGGCCCGGGCCTGTGCGGGAGGCATGGTCTGTGTACTGGATGGTACAGGCCAGTGCGGCCCGCTGCCGGCGGAGCATGTAAAGGTATACGCAGGGCAGGACTGCGCAGGGGCGGTCAATGATTTTTTTGATCGAATAAATGAACAATTTCAACAGGCCCGGGCGCAGATGTCTGCTGGGCAGCCGATGCATCTGTCTGCCATGGGCCTGGTGGTCATTGCGCCGGCAAAACTACTGACGCAGCTGGATGCTGCTGGGGCGGCGCGGTTGAACAATCTGTTGGCCTATCGCTCCAAGAGCGGCAAGTTCCCCATCTATGATCTGGTGTTTTCGGAGTATGCAGAGGGGCTCAGATGTCCGCTGCCTGCACTGGAACCCTTCCGGCCCATTCGGGATGGCCTGGTGCTGGAGCAGCCCCGGCAGGGCAGCCAGTATCTGTTTGAGAGCAGGCAGGTGGAGGCCGGTCAGGTCAAAACCGGAGTTTTGCGTCAAGGCATACTGTCAGGCTGCCGTTTTGCAGCGTGGTAAGGAGGGCGCCGAATATGGAAAAATATCTGGTGGAAATTCGGATTCCATCCCAGGCACAGACGTTGGATGCCCTGCTGCCGCCTGAACTGACGATTGGCCAGGCAGTGGAGCTGATCTGCCAAATGACAGGAGACCCGGAACACTGGCTGGCCCGGGGCCAGACAGCGGGTATTTTGTGTAATGCCCAGACGGGCGGTGCCTATCCGCCGGATCTGCTGATTTCCGAGAGCAGCATTTGCAATGGAACGAGACTGATTCTGTTTTAATCCGCCAGGCATTGTCCGATGCCTGGAACACAAAAAAGGAGGAATCTAAAATGTCCATGTCTGTTTATAACACTTCCGCCATCCGGAACAGCGCGTCGGATCTCAGAAATCAGAACAATCAGCTGAGGACCGAGTGCGACCGGTGCAAGAGTCTGATTGAGCATCTGGATCAGGTGTGGGATGACGATGCCTACCGCGCCTTTTCTGCCAAGTTCAAAGAATTTCAGCCTACCATGGAGAGTTTGCAGGACTGCTTGAAGCAGTACATCGATTTTATGGAAAAAGGTGTAGCAGATGGGGTGGACGATTTTATTCAGCAGACCATCCGTGCCATGAACCGCTGAGCAGCGGGAGAGGAGGAAGATTGCAATGGCAGCCAACCACATTCAGATTGATATTGATGCCCTTTACCAGCAGGGGCGGCAGCTGAACGACAGCGCAGAACAGATGTTTGAGATTCTGAAAGCAGCCAAGCGAATCATCGACAACACCGCGTCGGATTTCAACAGCCCGGAGGGCAAGGCGATGCGTCAGCAGTTTGATTCTTTGCAGGGCACCTTCCAGAAGTTCAAGACCAGCGTGGAGACCTTCGGAGAGTTTGTGCAGACACACAGCAGCAACATGAACAATCTGCAAAGTCAGTTGAAGAATGCAGCCAATCAGCTTGCTTCCGGGGACATCTAACGGTGCTCCGATGCTGATTTGCTGTGGAGCAGAAAGTCCGATGACGGGCAGAAGGCGGTGGTTTGGATGGAGAACAAGTCTTTTTACCCGGCGCTGCAAAGCAGAGCGCTGGAGGAGGCGCAGCGGCTTGGAATCAAAGATGCAGCCGCGGGGCCGCCTTCCAGCCGGCCGGGGGGATGGTATGCCCTTCGGATCAGCAGCCCGGGGCAGCGGGATTTCCAGATTTTTGTCCGGCCTGCGAAAGACTCCTGGGAGCTGCGCAGTGATCGGGTGCTGGAAGCACTGGACCGGCAGTGTACCGCAGAATGCCGGGAACTGCTGCATCAGGGCGAAGCAGCCTGGGCGCAGGTTTCCTTTCTGCGGGGAGTGCCGGCAAAACCATGGCCTGATACGGCAGCCATACAGCAGGTGGCGCAGGGGGATGCGCTGGGCGTGCGCTGGGTATTTCTGACCACGTCACCCCAGCCGGCGCCCCGCGCTGCCGCAGTGGCGGCAGCCCTGGCCCGTCTGGGCAGGACGGGCACCCTGTATGTCGGCTGCATTCCGGACCAGGCCATGAACCTTCTGGAGGCCCGCGGGTCGATGGGATTCCTGTCGGCGATGCAATGGGCACAGGGAGGACTGCGGCTGCGGGTGGCCCCGGTGCCGGGCCGCACAGCACAGCAGATCCTGCGGGAACTGGAAAAGCAGGACGGATGACCCCGCGGGGGAAGCTGCTGGACAAGGAGGAAGGCTGTATGAAAAGAAAGGGTGCAGTACGGCTGAAAAGACTTCTGGTGGGGATTTTGGCCTGTCTGGGCCTTTGCGGGTGCCTAGAGAGCGGCGCCGCCGGTACGGAAGGAAGCTTTTACGATCAGCTGCGGGCACAGGCCGGACAGTATTTGACCAGTCTGGGTGTGGAGGATTTTACACTCGGTCTGGTAGGCCGCCAGCAGGAGGGCTGGTATTCGGTGCAGGTGACAAGCAGCTCAGAAGGGACCTTTGACGTATTCCTCACCCGCTCCGGCGCGGGTGAGATACGGGATAACCTGTCCCTACGGAGCCTCAGCCGCCAGATGACGGAGGTGTCCGGCGAGCATCTGAAAGACGGCGAATTTTGTTCGGCCTGGGTTGGATTTATCCGGGAGCTGCCTGCCCGGCAGTGGACCGCGGACGATCCGCTGTCCCTGGTGCAGGAGGAGGATGCCATTTATGCCCGGTGGTATCTGCTGGTTGAGGAACAGTATGCCGGAGAATTGGCCCAGAGGGCGGCCCGGCTGGGCGCCCAGCTGGGAGAGCTTGGGTTTACAGGCACGCTGTATGCAGCTGCGGTTCCGGCAGAGAAGCTGAATGAGCTGCGGGAGCAGGCTGAGCCGGTACAGGCGGACTGGCAGGATGCCATCCAGGGCGGGCTGCGGGTCCGTGTTGCGCCAGAGGAAGGGCGCAGCGCCGAACAGATTCTCAGCGAACTTGTGGCAGGTTGAAAAAGGGAGGCGTCCAGATTGAGTCAGAGTTTTTTTGACAGAACGAACAGCCTTTCGGAGCAGTATCGCAGGGAGGGGCTGCGCGCAGATAACCTGACTGATTTTGACCGGGTTGTGTTTTTTCAGCTGGCCGGAGATACACAGCTTCTGCATGAGGTGGCGCAGCAGGATACCCCGATCCACGAAATCTCAGACGCGGCGATTTCAGAGAATAACCGCCGGGGTCTCAAGCTGGCGGATGCGCTGCGCTCCCGTTTGGATCAGATTGAGCTGGAATTGTCAGTGGAAGGCCTGTCCGAATCGGAACGTGCCGAATTGCAGCAAAAGCAAGCGCTTTACCAGATGCTGATGGACAGCCCGCGCTATGCCCAGCTGCAAATCACCAACTGCGTTGATTACGAGGGCTCTTTTGCCATTGAAGGAACGGACTCGGTCTGCGGGTCCTATGCACAGATGGCAACCTTTGTGCTGCCGGATGGCACCAAGGTTTGCAGCTGGGCAGGCACGGGCCCGCAGGTGGATTCCTGGCTGGAAGACGGCCTGATGCAGACCACTGAAACGGGGGTCCTGGCGCAGGAAATCAGCGCCCAATATGTGAACGCCCTGATGCAGCAGTATCCGGAAGGAGGCTTTATCCTGTCAGGGCACTCCAAAGGCGGAAACGAGGCCCTGTACGCGGGTATTTGCGCAGAGCAGCAGGATCGGATTCTGGGAATCTACAACTACGACGGGCCGGGGTTCGGCAACAGCCTGTTGGAGAACCCGGATTTCGTCCGGCGGTATGACGCACTGCGTGAAAGGCTGGGAGATGGACTGTACGCCTTGTCTCCAAGCAACTCGTTTGTGGGACAGTTGATGAACGACCACGACGGCTACCGGTATTTTCAATCTTCGGAGGGAAAATTTACAGACGTTTTCATGGCGCATGATTCCCGAAACTGGTATTTCCAGGAAGATGGTTCGCTGGTGTTCGGCCAGGAGCGCACCCGGCTGAGCATTGAGATGGAGCGGGTTTTTGAACAGCTGCTGACCTTCTCGGATGCAGAGCTCAACACAGCAATCGGGCTGGTTGCGCGCATCTGCGATGCGAATGGGATTTACGAACTGGAGGATCTCGGACCCTGGCTTCAGCAGTTACAGCAGACCCTGTGGGAACAGTGTACCGACGAAGAAGGCCGATTCCATATCAGCCAGCTGCCGGCAGCCTTCCAGGAGGGGATGCAGGCAGTCTGGAACGAACTTTCGGAAGAGGAACGGCTGGTCCTGCGCAAAATTCTGGGGACCCTGCTCACACCCGAAAATATCCGGGATTTGGCGCTGGCCTATTTACAGGATCAGATCAGTGCAGGAGGCCTTTTTTCCATTGTGTTTCCGGGGCCGGCCGTGGTGGTTGCAATGGGAATCTTTGCGGCGGCATCCATGGCGGCCCTTGGGGCTGAATGGGCCCGGGCGGTACTTGCCATCCGGGATTGGATTGGACAGACGGCCAAAGCATTTGGAAAGACTGTGATCTGCGGCGTGGAACAGACTGCCAAGACCATCCAGCGGATCTGCGGTCAGGTAAGCGCAGCCATCCAGGAGGCGAAAAACCGTTTTTCTGCATTTGTGCGAAGTCTGTGGGATGGCTTTACCCGTTCGGGGGCGTTTCGCACTCTGAAACAGTGGGTGGATAGCTTCCAGGACGGCTGTACCGGTGCACTGAACAAGCTGGAAAACTGGCTGCGGGATACCACGTCTGGCATGCTGCGGCAGTTTGGGTGCAGTGTGCTGGAAAAATCCAGGGCTGCATCTGTGCGGCCGGGAGGAAACTGGCAGGACGCTGCTTCCGGCGCGGTGCTGATCGGATTGGAACGGGCAAGCGACCGTCTGCTGACCGGTGGAGAGCGGTATGTCAGCGGGTATTGTGTGCGCTATGCCCCGGCCACCACCCTGAAGGTGGACTCTCAACACCTGAGCGATGCCCTGACAGCAATTCAAAAGGCCTCCGATCTGGCCGATCGGGTGGACAGCCGCCTGGCGCGTCTGACCCGCAGGTTGAACAGTTCCGGAGAGCGGGATCAAAATGGGATTTTCCACAGCTATGCTGCGCTGTACCGGCTGGACAGCAGAAGATGCCGGGTCAACCATGCGGCGGAGATCCGGCAGACCGCGCAGAATGTCCGGTCGGTGGCGCAGGATTACGAAGATACATGCAGCAGAATCCGCAGGGCAGTGCCGCAGGAACAATGACAAAGGATGGTAGCCGATGGATTGGAGCCTGAAAAATGAGGTGGGCAGCGTGCGCCGTCAGCTGGAAGACACAGCGGCCCAGCTGGAGCAGGCAGCAGAGGAACTGGAAGAGGCCATCACAGGCCTGGGAGACTTTGAAGCCTGCCGGAAGATGAGAAGCTATGCAAGGGAATATCGTGCGGCGGCAGAAGAGCTCCGCCGCCTGGGATGAGGTCAGCCCATGGAACAGTATTACGGATACAGCAGTGTAGTCTCTGCCTTTGGCATTCAAACCGACAGCGAGCCGCTGATACAAACCGATGCGGCAAGCTGCTGGAGCGTTTCCCTGTCAGGGGAAGAGAGGGGACTGCTGTGGAGAATTGGGATACATCGCACAGACCTGGAGCAGGCAGTGGACATCGATCAGGCAGCACCGGCGCAGCGGGATGCGGCGCTGGAGGGAGCCGCCGCATGGTATCTGCAAACCATGCAGGAGATGCACGCCAGGGTGCCGGAAGGGATCCTTCCGGTTCTACAGGCGGAGTTCCGGGTCAATCTGATCAATCCCCAGCAGATGATGCTGTTCTGTCTGACCCCGGCGGTGCAGCCTCTGCGCCGGGTCTGGCAGGAATTCAAGGGGAATGAAGATCGACTGTGTCAGATTTGGAGCGGTCTTTGCAGCAGCTGTGGACAGATGCTCGACGCCGGTTTTCGGCCGGGATGCTTGACGCCGGATCTGGTGCTGTTCAGCTCGGAGGAGAAGGCACTGTTGGCGCCCTGGTGGCCGGGACGGGCAGAATGGAGGCCGGAAGGATTCTGGACGGAGGCAGACGGAGAGAGGCAAACTCTGTATTCGCTGGCTGTGCTGCTGTATTGGGTGCTGAATGAGGGCGAACCGCCCTTTGCCCGGGAGGCAGTAAGCGCTGCTGATGCAGAGGAGAAACGACTGCAAGGCAGAGCCGTTCCGCATCCGGTCTGCGGAGACAATCCGCTGGTTCGGCTGCTTTTGCCCTGGTGCTGTATCCCGCTGGGCCAGGAAAAGACGCTGCGGGGGTTTGCACTGGAACTGGACCGCCGGCAGCGGTCGGAATGGGAACGCCGCCGGGATCAGCGTGAGCGCAGCAGCCGTGCGGAGGAACAGCGCCAAAGCGAAGAAGAAAAGCGAATCCGCCGGGAAAGGAGGCTCCGGGCCCAGGCCGAGCGGGAAGAACAGAAGGCGCAGCAGCAGAACATCGGATCGGAATCGAAAGATAAGCTCGCGATGGGAAGCATCCTGGGACTGGTGGCGGCTGTGTTTGTGGTCATCACGGTGGTGATCCTGTTCAGCGCTCCCTTCAGCCTGCAAAAGAGCCTGGAAGCTGGCAATGATGCCAATGCGCTGGAGCAGATTGAGACGGGGTATCAGAACGGCGAAAATGTGGACGAGCTGGTGGACATCTATATTGATGACCGCCTGGAGGACGGCGATATTCTGAAAGCACTGTGGGCGGCCCAGTATTACAGTTCCGCTGTGGTTCCAGAGGAACAGCGGGTGGAACAGCTGGTACAGCAGGGCATAGCGGGTGGCTATCAGCGCAGAGTGCGGGGCTTTCTGGAAGATTTTTCCCAAAAGAATGAGGCGTGTGCCCAGCTGGCACAGAGGATGACCGCAGAATATGCGGAATCCATGGAATAAAGCAACACGAAAGGAATGATGGATCATGGCACATACCACGGCTACCCGTCCGCGAACCCGCAGGCATAGGGGAACGCGTTCTCGCCGCAGAGGGCATCGCGGCACAAAATTACCGATCTGGATTGCTGCGGCAGCCGGCGTGGTGCTTATTATTGCGCTGGTGGTGTTTCTGGGCGGCCGGATCATAGCCGGGCAGCGCAAGGATAAGCTGGAAAATACCGTTGTAGAGCTGGAATACAGTCTGGATAGTCTGGATGCAGATTCGATGCTGTCGATCCTGAATCCTGAAATTGCCGACCCCATTCGGCTGCTGCTGGCGGTCAGCGGCTACAGCGGGACCGAAGCGATGGAAGAGCTGCTGGTTCAGCTCACCGGCTCGGACCAGATGATGGACAGCTTGTCTGAAATTTCCAGCAGCATGGATGCGGAGATTCTGGATGAACAAATTCAGGGCAAGTGGGCCTATGTGGATACAAGGTGCTCGTTTGTGGTGCGGGATCAGACTTTTGCACGGTATATCACATTTTATATGTCTTACATAGAAGATCAATGGTATATTATGGACGCGGAAGTCTCGGTAACAGATCCCACCGCCTGACAGCAAAAGACCCTGTCCCGGGAAGGACTGTAAACAGATAAAAACGATGAAAGAATCTGTATTTATAAGCTATAGTTCAAAGGACTTTCATAAGGTCCGTGCCATCAAGGAAATTCTGGAATACAATGGTATTTCCTGCTGGATGGCGCCGCAAAGCATACCAACCGGGTCAAGCTATGCGAAAGAAATTCCGGTTGCCATCAAATCCTGCAAGGTATTTCTGCTGATGGTGACCTCCAGTGCGCAGCAGTCCCAATGGGTCCCTAAGGAAATGAGCCTTGCCCTTACCCAGTCCAAGTGTGTCATCCCGTTTGTGCTGGAAGATTGTACCCTGACCGATGTGTTCAACTTCTTTTTGACTGACGTGCAGCGGTATTACGCCTTTGAAATCAGTTCTGACGCGCTGAAAGATTTGATTGACAAAATCAAACTGGAATGCGGAACCTATGAGGGCGCCGCTTCAGTTGTGCAGCCAGGCGAGATTTCAGAGGTTGAGATCTGGATCATAGGGAAAGACCGGACTTTCCTGAACAGAGAGCTGATGCGTTTTTTGTCCGCCCTGAAAGCTGCATACAAGCAGAATCCGAATGCAGCATACATTGACAGCTGGATAAAACAGTATCAGCTGGATCGGTATGGGATTGGGAATGTTTTGGAGGCGCTGGAAAAATGCTCGGTCAATCTTACAGGCGCGGCAGAGATCTATATACGGCTGGCGGTAATCTACATTCATTCCGGAGCCAGACAATACATCAAACAAGCGAGAAAACTGCTCGAAAAGGCGGTGACGATCTACAGCAGCCAGGCGGGCGGCGATGAGGTGGGATTCAAGCGAATCGTGTATGCAAGGTGGCTGATGGCTGTCACCTACAAGCAGGAAAGAAATTTTGGCTGTGCCAATGACCTGTGCGAAGAGCTGGTGGAATATATAAAAGAGGAAAATCAGATTTTTGATGTTCCATACAGTGATGCTTTGCTGCTGCCGCAGCGGGAACTGGCGGTCATCAACAAAGAGGAAATCATGAGTGATTATCTGATGGCGCACATGGAAGAAATCCGGATGAATCCAAAGGAACTTTTTTATACCCAGAGGCGGCTTCTGGAATTGTTCCTCTTGAACAATGAGTTTGAGAAAGCCCGGGACTTGCTGCCGGAAGTTGTAGCTTCCTTTGAAAAGTGCAGGAATCACCTGGATGAAATTTATCACGTTGGTCTGTACCAAAATCTGTTTGAATACTACAGCTATGTAGGGGATAAAGAGTCAGCGGAGCAGTATTATCGGTTGGCTCTGGAAAATGCAAAGAAGAACTATTGGAAAGGAAAAGAACAAAAGCTGGCGCATTTAAAAGAAATCTTTGAATAGGGGAGAAAGCTGAAATGTCGGCTATGGACGATGCAAAAACACTTTGGGAGTATCATCATCTCCATCAGAAAATTGTGCCCGCAGAGGGGATCATAGCGTTTGGAAGCCACGATCTCCATGTGGCTGAGCGGGCGGCGGAATTATACCTGTCCGGTTATGGAAGATATCTTATTTTTACAGGAGGTCTGGGCAGGATTACCCGCGCCATCTGGAACAAACCGGAGGCAGACCAGTTTGCCGAAGTGGCAATGGCTGCGGGCGTTCCGGAACAGGCAATTTACATCGAAAATCAGTCCACAAACACCGGTGAAAACATAGAATATACAAAGAAGTTGATTCTGGACCGGCAGCTCCCGGTACATTCGGTGATTGTGGTGGATAAGCCCTTCAAGGAGCGGCGACTGTATGCAACGCTCAAAAAACAGTGGCCTGCGCTGTCGTTTATGGTGACCTCTCCCCAGAACAGCTTTGAAGAATATCTGGAGTACTATCGGTCTTCCGCCCAAGTGAGCCCGGATGACTTTATCAACATCATGGTGGGAGATTTGCAGAGGATCAGGCTTTACGGAAAAAATGGATTCCAAATTCCCCAGCAGATCCCGAACGACGTATGGAAAGCCTATCTGGCTCTGGTGCAGCAGGGGTATGACAAGCAGCTGATTGCAGAATCAAAGAGCGAATAACCCGGACACCGAACAGGGTGGTTTTGCCCGGCTGAGGATTGTATGATGAAACGAAAAAGCATGGAACCGAACGTTCCCGCCAGTTTGGCAGACCAGAACTATGACGCGTTTATCAGTTATTCGCATGGCGCTGTCGACAACGTGGTAGCAGTCGAGGTGCAGCGGATGCTGGAGGAGTTCAGGCTTCCGAAGGCGGTCGGAAAGAGCGGGCCGGATCGCCAAAGGCATCCGTTCCGGCGGGTTTTTCTGGACCAGGGGGAGATGTCCAGCTGTGCAGATTTTGCACAGGAGCTGAAAGACGTCCTGTCCAAAACGCCATGGCTGATTGTCATCTGCTCGCCGCGGTCTGCCGGTTCGGTTTGGGTCAACTGGGAAATCGAAACCTTCCTGGAGCATCACGATCGTTCCCGTGTTCTGGCGGTATTGATTGAAGGCGGGCCGGAAAATGCCTTCCCGGAGCAGCTTCGGAAACGGGAAGGCGTTCACGGCGAAGCGCTTGCGGCAGATGCCCGCGGCATGACAGTGTCGCAGATACGGCGGAAATTGCGCAGAGATGTGCTGCTGCGGATTGCTGCGCCCATGCTGGACACAACTTATGATACCCTGAAACAGCGGCATCGGCTTTATCGCCTGCAACGGATGACAGTGGCCGGCGTGGGTGTGTTTTGCTGTATGGCGTCTTTTTTGGTCTATGCCATGATGCAGAATGTGCGAATTCAGCAGCAGTATACAGCGACGCTGATCGAGCAGTCCCGTTTGCAGGCTTTCAATGCAGAAGAAAAACTCCAGGCCAATGATGCAATGGGTGCAATCGAGTTGGCACTGCGGGGATTACAGCGTGATGGGGATCCAAGGCCGGCCGTGCCAGAGGCAGAATACGCCCTGAGCAAGGCCTTGCAAGTCTATACAACCGAAAATCAAATCGGCGATGAGGCGTTCACAACCGGCGTTTTTGTGAGAGAAAACAAACATACAGGGGGATTTTTTGCAGCAGATGGAATTCTTTTTGCGCGGGATGGAAACAACATTTATCTGTGGAATACCCAGACAGGCAAACTGGATCAGAAGCTGCCGGTAAACGGCACAGGCGTCCAAAACCTTTCCGAGCACTTGCTGGTGGACAATGCCCGTCAACTGATCTATACGGATGGGAAAGATGCGGTGTGCTATGACTATGCAGAAGGGACCGAAGTCTGGCGTGCGACCGGAGATGAACCCTACAGTGACTGTTATGCACTGTATCTGCCAAAGAAGGATCAGGTGGTGGTGATCTGGACTTCTTTGATCCAGAGCACCCTTGCTGTCTCTCTGGTAGATCGAACCACCGGCCGGGAAATTTACCAGGACGAAGTGAAAATAGATGGATATTCTATGAGCGACAGTGCTCTGGAATCGTCAGAGGATGGACGTTATATTGCGTTCTTTATCGACACGCTCCCCGGTGAACCGCTGAATAGTGCGGCTTTGGTTTACGACCTGGAGGAGAGGCAGACACAGATTTTCCCATGGAAGATGGGCGCGGGAAGAACACTGTCCTTCCTGGGGGATGGAGCGCTGGCCGTGGGAATGTGGAACAAAGACGAAAGCTGGCTGGAGAGTGAAAATTATCCCGGAGAGCCCTGGGTGTACAAACTTCAGACCATGGCCCAAATTGTTTGCGGCAGAGTGGATCTGGAAAGCGGCCGGTGGGTCTGGCAAAAACAATTTTCCAGCGGAACCTGTGATGACATGCAGGTGCTGGTCAGAACGGTAGGGGAGCAGCCCTGTGTGCTGCTTTTGATGGGGAATCAATTCTTGCGGCTGGACGCACAGAGTGGATCTGTTCTGGAAGAGATGGAATTGGAGGCCCAGTTCCGCGCAGTTTTTGCAGCGGATCGGGGCATGTCCATTTTGGCGGAAAATGGGCGGATGTACCGGCTGAAATATGATTTCCCCATCTGGACCAACGCCCTGTATTGCGGCAAAGGTGTATACGAGGCCGTATTTGACGGGCCTGACACAGTTTATGTCGGTTATACAGAGGATGGCTGGCTGGAGCAGCCGGAAATTTACGCCTATCAGGAAAAGGTGGCAGATCCAAACTTTGTACCGATCTACACAATGACAGACGAGGAATGGGTGATGAGCAGCTGTGTGGTGGATGGTGTTTGCGTCTCCATTGTGAATGCCTCGAACCAAAACAGTAAAATACTATATCGCTGGCAGGGAGAAAACCACTGTGTATCTGGCTGGCAGGACCGTATGATTTTGCCGGAAATTCTTGGCTGTTGTACGCTGGAAGGCAAGCAGGCCCTGCTTATTTTGGGAGAAGACGCAGAGACATATCAGGTGAAAGCCGTAGCAATTACCCTGGAGGACGGCGTGGTACATCAACTGGATCTGCAGCTCAGTGATTCGTGGATGCTCAGATTAGGCTATTTTTTGTTAGATGGAGTCCTCTACGAGCTGGGTCCTGATGCCGACAATCAGTTGGAGGATGGGCTTTGGGCCTGGACGCCAGGGACGCCAGAGCCGACACAGATCGCAGCACTTCCGGCAGAGAATCCGGAGGAAGAGATGGTACGCTTTTCAGACCTTGTGGTCTCTCCCAATGGGGAATATTTCCTGCTGATGGGAAACAGAGTCCCTTTTTCTGTTCAGCAGGAAGAACGACAGATCTTTTGCGTGCTGCGCATGGATCACGGGCAGCTAAAACCAGGAAAACAAATAGATCTGCCGAAGGAAGTGGAGGAAATCATCGGATACGCCTGGAATCAAAAGAGTACTCGGTTTGCCATCTTCACAGAAAAGCGGGTGTATTTGTATGACCAGAAGGGAGGATTTCGGGGAAAGATCGAGCTACAGGAAAGCGAAGATGTCCCTGTGAGCGTATCATTTGCGCCGGATGGCGAGAGTCTGCTGGTGCTGTACCAAGAAGGAGGGCTGGAAAGGTACCTTCTGTCGGGGCAGCGGGTCAACCGGTTGGAACTGCAAACCACACAGTCAAGAAGTTCAAAGTGGCAGTATGTTGATTCAGAAACGCTGATTCTCACTTCGAGTATGGGGAGTGCGGTTTTGGATATATCGGAAGACTTGTTTGGAATGCGACAATGGGTAAAAAACGGCTGCGGCTGGATACAGGAAGAAGATCAATTTTATGTAGGGTCTCTGATGGATCATAACATTGGCCTCTTTCCACGGTATACGACAGAGGAGCTGATCCGTTTGGGCGAGGAGCGCATTTCATAGACGACTGCGGTTTCAAAACCTGCGATTTAACTTTCAATGAATGCTGTACATCGGGCGGAGTGCCGGAAACTCCGACGTTCCAAAATCTTGTGGATTGCTAGTTTTGCAACGGTCATGGTGGCGTTGATTGTCTTTGCACAGGGGCAGTTCACATTCTATGGCAGCCGCTATATCGACGAGGCCGGATGGTTTATGACAGCGGCCCAATCTCTTGCCACCTTTTATGTGCTGCCTGCGGTCATTGCCCTGCTGGGAAGTTATATGATCTGCCGGGAGGAACAGGAGATACCCTAAAATCCCTGCGGCTCATTCCGGTGGATGAAGTGAAGCTGACGCTTGCTAAAATGGTGCTTGCCCTTGCGTTCAGCGTCTTAATCTACCTTCTGCTGTTTGCTTTTACCTTTTTCATGGAGGCTGTTTTGCACTTGAAAGCTCTGTCCATTGGCCTCGTTTTGGAAAATATGAAACGATATCTTCTGGATGGGATTGGCGCATTCTTTGCCATTTTGCCAATCACTGCTTTGGTGGCCCGGATCAAAAAGGGGTATTGGCTGGCGCTGGTATTTGCTGAAATGTATTCTTTTGCCGGACTATTCGCAAGTATGTCCAGTTAACTCAAGACGGCATATCCCATCACAGCTGTTTTCAATCTCTCCGGCTACTACGATGCAAATATGTTTCAGGTTTTAATCGGTGCTGGAATTCTGATGGTTTGTGCGGTTTTGCCATGGTTCATTTTGAAAGGATTGAACCGCAAGACGAAATAAATGCAATCTATCTTGACGATGTCAAAAGAAAAAAGCCGCCCTACAAGCAGCCTTTTGCCACACTCGTGCAACCCTGCAGCGGCTCTGATAAAATCAAGGCCACCGCTCTCTTTGTAGGATCAGAAGCTCACGTGGGGAGTCGCTATTCTGGTAGGATCTGGTCACAGAGTTCCGCTTCGCTGGGATGCCAGGGAACAATTCACTACAGGACATATTTACGGTTGTGATTCGGAAAAAGGAGAAAGCTCTATATTTTAAACATATTGACCCTCGATTTACGGGCCAGCTAAGGCGATGGTTTATCAAAAAACAAGCTGATTCGTCTAAAGAAGCGGCCGATGATAGCAATAAAAAATAAAAAAATCTTCAGCATTGTTATTTCGGTAAAAAATAATATTGATAAATCGAATTTTTTCTGTATAATCATTTGTAACGCACAGTAGCACAATACAAGTAGCGTTGCATTGAAAACTTTGTAGTAAAACTTGAGCGAGTTAAAAAGGTAACTCGTTCGAGGGCGTTTACGTGTGCATGAGGGCGCAGTTACCACAACTCCATAACTTGGAGGGTGACTGCGTCTTTTTATTCGTTTATCTTGTACGGCTTTATTCTGTTTGGCAGTAAGCGCCTCACGAAACGGCGTACTTGCTAAACCCAGTCTCACAGTGAGAGAATTATTCCATGTAGTGGGCGTGTATTTTTGAGACCACTCTTAAAAATACACGGCCT